>JAFGMP010000345.1 GCA_016927495.1 Candidatus Latescibacterota bacterium
CTTCCGTTGACAAGAAAAGTATCATCAATCTCAAGGGTTGCGTTGTGATCTGCTATTTCTTTACGTTTCTTTTCGATATACTCGGAGATGTATTTTATCCGTGAATAGCGGTCAAGCATTTTTTCATCGCAGAATTTTATTGAGTTGATATCGATATTCACGGCTCTTTTGATTCTTCGTCCCCCGGATTCCGACATTCCGCGCCAGTTTTTAAAGGAATCGCTGATCAGAGCATATGCAGGGATAGTAGAAATCGTTTTATCCCAGTTTCTCACCTTGACTGTTGTAAGGGTTATGTCGATCACATCGCCGTCAGCATCGAACTTTGGCATTTCTATCCAGTCACCCGGCGCCAGCATTTTGTTCGATATAAGCTGAATCCCCGCAACCAGTCCGAGTATCGAATCTTTGAAGATGAGGAGAAGAACTGCGGTAAGCGCTCCAAGGCCGCTGAAAATGTAGAGAGGTGATCTGTCGATAATGTTTGAGAGGATAAAAATTCCGCCGATGAAGATAAAAAATATCTTGGTAACCTGGATAAATCCTTTAATCGGGATTTCTTTTGCGACCTTGAAGGTACGGTAAATGTCGATGACAGCATCGAGTAATGAATTTATTACAAGAATTCCGACAACAATCATATAAATAAAGACAGCATCAGTTATAAAAGCATACCAGCGTTCATTTCCCTGCAGAATATATGGCGCCAGCAGATAAATCACGAGTCCCGGTGCAAGATGTGAAAGCTGATGGAAAACCTTTCGTTTGAGTATTATATCATCCCATTTTGTTTCAGTTCTCGCTATTAAACGGGTCAGGTATCTTAATATAAGTTTTTTCCCAATATAATTTGCAATAATGCAAAAAATAATGATAATAATTATTTTAATACCGAAATCCAGAGTTTCTGCCAGTGTGGAATTGACGCCGATTTCTTCAAGCCGGTTTTGGATAAAATGTATCATAAGAACCTCTTTTTAACACCATAATATGTAAGTATTTCTATAGCAATCCAGGGCTAAATTTCCTTAATTCAGCTTTCAACATTTTCGAATTCAGTACCAATCTGTCAAGCGCCGTCCAGAATTCTTTGGAATGATTGGGTATCTTTAAATGAACAAGTTCATGTAAAATAACATAATCGATAAGTCTGTCGGGCAGGACGGCAAGTTTCATGTTCAGGTTGATATTTTTTTTTGAGGAACAGCTTCCCCACCGGGTTTTCTGGTTTCTGATAAATACCCGGTTATAGGTGAAATCATAGTGTTCGGCCAGTTCGTTCAACCGTGTGACAAGTTTTCGTTTTGCCTCGGTTCTGTTTATACTGGCCGTGTTATTTTCGGTTTTTTGGATGCGTTCGGCATGTTTAATACTCAGCAGGTGTTTATGTGTCCATGATAGTTTTTGACGTACGATTTTTTCCGCCATTTTAAACGAAACCCCAAATGGGACTGCAACCCGTACACCTTTAAACGGTCTGACAGAAATATTTATATGTTTTGCCCGTCTGCTTCGCTCAAAAAGAACAGGACCTATTCCCTCGAATACTATGGTATTGGTCGCCATCGATACGCTGCTGTTTTTCAGTATTTTTTGCATAAAAACCTTTTTTTTGACATACGATGAGATTGCTTCGTTATTTCATTCCTCGCGATGACAGACAAATCTTAAGCAATTTTTTAAAACTTGTTGTACATGTCTTTAAGTTTTTGTCAATACTTAAGATAATTAATAAACAGCCGTTTTGCCACAACCGACTGGGGAGAATCATCATCGAGAAACGGTATTATGTTAAGTGTCGACAGAATTATCTTGCCGCGCCCGTATGGTATAACCGCTAAAGCTGCTCCGACTTCTTTTTGGTGGTCCGAAACCGCAGCGACAACAGTCTGTCCGTTAAAAAGCCGAAGCGCATAGACATTTTGACCGCTGTAGATATTGAATATCTGGTACTCCCAGTTAAATGCCTGAGCCTGTGGTAAACTATCGAGAAGAGGGTGTTTTCCGGCAATAAAATTACCCCGTGACATTCTGTATGTTCCATAGTATTCCACCGCATAATAATTAGAGTTCGACGCAGAAATAAAATCGGCAAACCTGTCTGTGTCCGCGATGACAATTGCTGTAGTTCCGTTCAACACATGTTCCAAAATAAATGAAATTTGGTTTGCGCGTCTGAAATCATTCGGGCCGATTACAATGTAGTCAGGATCAACAGTTTTTTCCGTCAGTTTGGGGAGTGTAAATCCACAGGTCTTTTTAAGCATTCGGTTTATAATACCGGTCGTATCGACAACAGCGCCTTTGTGTGATAAATCCGTGCCGTCGAGAGCAACCGAAAAGATTGTATCGCTGCCGTTTGCTACAAACTCTCCCTTGGGATTTGTGAGTTTTGCGGTGACCGTGTAATATCCTGGCGTATCACCGGTCTTAAGAGTGATGTTTTCAACGAGCAACTGGCCGTATTCTTCCCCGCCTTGTAATGTTACCAGGAGAGTCCTTTCAGAGTGGATTTTATGTGCTTCATCTTCGACAACGATACTTAGATCATGCTTTCCTTTTATATTTGCCTCATTGATGATATAGAAATCGGCAGTAACTCCCGAACCGGCTGGCACAACCTTATCCCTGAGTTTAACCGCAACATAAAGCGGCCGGCAGTACTGTGCGAGTGTTTCCGGGTTGCCGTTGGGATTACGATAGAGGTCTGCAATATCGCAGTGGTTTGTAAACTGGTTTGCCGCCCAGCCATTTATGGTGTAGCAATCGGTGACATTTCCCATGCGGATGTTTTCCATAACACGGCCGTGATAGTACAGTGATACATTTCCGATACTTTTGGTAAAAGCATGTACATCGGGGAAGAACTCCCGGAATCCGCTTCTGTAGAGGAAGTCATCGTACGATTTATACCACTCCAGAAAATTTCCGACTATCCATCCCGAATATCCGCCGTGCACTTCATGATAGTCTTTTATAAGCTGCAATTGCGGAGGATTATTGATGGCTCCGTCCTCGCCCCAGTAAACAATTTCTCCGATGTCGTCCGAATAGCGGGTAAAGTCCGAAGGATTATTATAGCATGCGTCGGTATAGCTTTGCGCCGGGGAGAACATATGCATGTCGAACCAACCGGTGTAATGTTCGGTGAAATCGTTCGGTCTGAAAAAAAGCTTTGTAGGATGCTCCTTTGGGAGCGGCTTCCAGAAACCTGACATGTATGTTATAATACGGGTAGGGTCAAGAGTGTGTACCTCGCGCATGTTTCGGACATCTTCCCCTTCGGGTTCGTTCGGTGTCCTGTTTTGAAGGTTGTAAATGATAAGCGACGGGCGCGACCGGTCACGTTTCACCATACGAAGCAGTTTTTCGCGCCTCCAGTCCCGCCAGAGCTGCGATTCCTGATTTGCTCCTTCGCAGCTATATCCGCCGGATTCCTCATAACACAAAAATCCCCGTTCATCTGCGGCATCCATAACCGGCGGCTGACCAATGGCACGGTGAAAATTCATGAGATTAAGACCGAACTGTTGGGCAAGTTCGACATCCCGTACGGCCATTTCTTTAGTCGGGTATACGCCGTTAACCGGCCAGAATCCCCATGACATACCGCTCCTCAGGACAGTACGTCTCCCGTTGAGGTAAAACCGCTGATCGCCGTTTTTCTCGCCGATATCGAACCAGCGGAAACCGAACCGCTGTTTGTGGGTGTCGCTGAAGTTGAGACTCTCCGGTGTGAATGTAACTTCGGCAACATACAAATACGGTTTGTCAATATCCCACACTTTGGCTTTATTGGATTTGATGGTAATTACGAATTCGCTTTTTCCCGAATCCACAGCACGTTTGAACTGTTTTTTCCAAAGTATATCGTCCTGATTTTCCCAGGGATATACTGTGACTTCAACATTTCCTTTAACCATTTCACCGGTAAAATTTTGCACGGCGACATGGAGATCGACTTCTTTGATAACCGGTTTGTTTTCGACATAAATGTCTTCAATAAATACATTGTCAACGGCCCTCAAAAAGATTCTCCCGGTGATACCACCGAAACCATGACAGGCTGGAATGTCGCGGTTTCCCCATTGAAGAACCTGGCGATCATTCCAGGAAAAATTACCTACAGGATCGGTGATACGGATTGCTATCTCATTGATCGTTCCGTACCTGACAGCTTCCGTAATATCGACGCTGAACGGAGTATGCCCGATGGTGTCATATCCGGTGAGCCTGCGGTTTACAAAAACCTCCGCACGGAGATGTACCGACTCGAAATCGATAAATATCCGTTTGCCCCGTAATTCATTTCCTAAAGTAACTGTTGTAATCCACCATGATACACCGCGGTAATCTCCGCCCGCTACCGTCGGATTTTCGTTATCGATCCAGAAATGCTCCTCGACTGTTGCCGGAACATGTACCGTTTTTTCGATGTTATGGTTGAGAGCCTCCCATCCGCAGGAAGGAGGATTTACCGGAAGCTTTGTAATCTGGACCGGTGGCAGCCAGATTTCATCATAAATCCATTCCGCATGAAAATCCCTGAAAATCCCCCAGTCGTATTTTGAGAGGTCGATTACTGTTCGCTGAGCATAAACGGGGGAAATGAAAAAGCTCAATGATAAAAATAGCGAAAGAATCGGTAGTAAGGATGTGTGCAACATATTTTTTGACATGTTATAACCTCAGATATTGTTATATATTATGGTATACTTCAATTATAGGTATTTTTATGTAATATTGAAACGGATTTTAGGGATATTAACCTTGTATATATATTTTGGATTGTTCACAAAAAGATTTTATCAGGAAATAACGATGTAATATTTATCAATTTAATCCACCAACCGTCACTCTGGGTGAAACGAAGAGTCTCAAAAAATAAAAAAACGAGATTCTTAACTCCGTTCAGAATGACATGATATCTGTATTAGTTATTAACGCAGTATATAATTGATAATTGTTGATATTATTTATAAAAAACTACGGAGTTATACATGAAAGAATGGTATGAAAAATTGATTTGGTTAGCGTTGATTTTTATGTTTGGGACCCTTTCAAACAGTATCGGAGAAACCATGCATGACTGGGAAAATCCTGAAATGATCGGACGGAATAAAGAATCCGCCCATGTGACGCTGGTACCCTATGAATCCGCACAATCCGCACTGCAGGGTGACAGGATGGCATCACCATATTTTTCACTTCTTAACGGTCAGTGGAAATTTAACTGGGTGAGAAAACCTGCCGACAGACCGGTGGACTTCTATAAAGAAAGCTACGATTTCAGTACATGGGACGATATCGCCGTACCGGGGAACTGGCAGCTTCAGGGTTACGGTATTCCGATCTATACGAATATCACTTATCCGTTTCCGGCAAATCCGCCGTACATACCGAACGACTACAATCCTGTAGGTTCATACCGCCGGACATTTACCATACCCGGCGACTGGGAGGGCAGGCAGACATTTATTGTGTTCGAGGGGGTGAAATCAGCATTCTACATGTGGATTAACGGCGAGGAAGTGGGTTACAGTCAGGGAAGCATGACACCGGCGGAATTCAATATAACCGACTATATTCGTCCCGGTGATAATACCGTAGCGGTCGAGGTATACAGGTGGTCGGACGGCAGTTATCTCGAGGATCAGGATTTCTGGCGTTTAAGCGGAATATACCGTGATGTCTACCTGTTTTCAACTTCCGATGTCCATCTCCGTGATTTCAGGGTTACCACCGACCTTGACAGCGATTATCGTAATGCAGTTCTGCGTGTTGCTGCGGCTGTGAAAAATTATTCTGAAATGGACATGGGGGGTTATGAGATTGAAATCGTTCTGTATGAAGCTGACGGAAAAACTGTCGCTGCCGGACCTCTTAACAGTGAGACCGATATTTCCCGTTCGGGTGAAGCTACACTCAAATTCGAGCAGACTATTACGAATCCCATGAAGTGGTCAGCAGAACATCCGAATCTTTATACGCTGCTTTTGAAACTCAAAGATGCGGATGGTGATGTGATAGAGGTCGAGCGCTGCCGTGTGGGATTCCGGGAAGTCGAGATCAAAGGCGGGCAGCTTCTGGTCAATGGAGTTGCCATCCTCATTAAAGGTGTCGACCGTCATGAGCATGATCCCGACACAGGCAGAACAGTCACCCGTGAATCCATGATTAACGACATACGGCTGATGAAGCAGTTCAATATCAATGCAGTTCGAACCTCACATTACCCGAACGATCCATTGTGGCTCGATCTGTGCGACGAGTATGGCATTTATTTGATCGACGAAGCAAATATAGAGTCCCACGGTATGGGATACGATCCCGATAAAACGCTCGCCAATAAACCTGAGTGGTTAAAAGCTCATATGGACAGAACGATCAGGATGGTGGAACGTGACAAGAATCACCCCTCGGTAATCATCTGGTCGCTTGGAAACGAAGCGGGCGACGGTGTCAATTTCGAGAAAACCAGCGCATGGATACATGAGAATGAGCCCACGAGGCCGGTGCATTACGAGCGTGCGGGAATGCGTCCCCATACCGATATAGTCTGCCCGATGTATGCCGGTATTCAAACACTCGAGGAATATGGCAAACAGAAACAGGACCGTCCCCTGATAATGTGCGAATACGCCCATGCTATGGGAAACTCGGTCGGCAACCTCCAGGATTACTGGGATGTGATCGAAAAATACCCGAACCTTCAGGGCGGATTCATCTGGGACTGGGTAGATCAGGGCTTGCGGAAAAAGCATACGGACGGAACCGAATTCTGGGCGTACGGAGGCGACTTTGGCGATACTCCCAACGACGGCAATTTCTGCTGCAACGGCCTTGTGTTTCCCGACAGGACACCGCATCCCTCGCTCTGGGAAGTCAAAAAAGTTTATCAATACATCAAAGTTAAACCGGTCGATCTGCTGTCTGGTATTGTTGAAATAACCAACATGTATGATTTTACCGGCCTTGGATTCGCCGACATCGAATGGACGCTCTCTGCCGACGGCAACACGCTTCAGCAGGGAATTTTCCATATGCCGGATATCGCTCCGCACGAACGCAGCAATATAACTATACCCCTGACGAAACCGCAAATTTCCCCGGAAACGGAATATTGGCTGAAACTAAGCTTTGTGCGGTCTCAGGCAACACCGCTGGTACCGAAAGGCCATGAGGTTGCCTGGGAACAGTTTGAAATGCCGTACGAAGTGCCGCAAGAAAAGCCGTTGAACATTAACACCATGCCCGCTTTGAGTCATACCGAGTCATCTGAGGACATAACGATCAAAGGCAATAATTTCACGCTGGTTTTCGGGAAAAAAGAGGGTACGATACGTTCATTCCGGTATAACAATGCCGAACTTATTAAAAACGGCCCCGTCCCTCATTTCTGGCGTGCACCGATCGATAACGATTACGGCAATAAAATGCCCGACCGCCTCGGTATTTGGAGAAACGCAGGATCATCATGGCGCATTAAATCCGTAAAGGTCAAAACGGTTGGGTCGAGTGTGCTGCAAATCAACGTGGATGCCGATCTGCCGGATGTTACCTCATCGTATAAGGTGAGTTATACCGTTTACGGTTCAGGTGATGTTTTTATCTCAAACAATTTTAAACCGGGAAAAGATTTGCCCGAATTGCCGCGGTATGGAATGCAGATGACACTGCCCGACGGTTTCGATACCCTTTC
>JAFGMP010000346.1 GCA_016927495.1 Candidatus Latescibacterota bacterium
ATTACGGAAACGATTGGTAACAAGATGACTGATTAACTGAAATAGTCCGGTGAGATATAATAAGCTGATAATATTTGAAGGAGCGGATTCATCTCCGCCGACAGCAAGGACAAATCCGATAAATATGGGTGAAGCGGCATGTGTTGTCTGCCAGTATCCACCCATAAATACTATCCAGTAAAAGAAGCCCTTAAGGCCGGTATTAATCTCGGACCTGGAATATTTTGGCGATTCGTTGTTCATGGGGAAAATATATAAAAAAAGCTCCACTTTTCCATGGAGCTTTTTAACATTCGATGTAATTATTCCTGTCAGGCAAGTTCTGCAAGGATCGACGCCATTATATTTTTGACACCGCTGTTTTCAAGAGAGTAAAATACAACATTACCGTTTCTTCTTGATTTTAGCACTCCTCTGGACTTCAAAATGCTCAGTTGCTGAGATGTAAGAGACTGCTTGGTGCCGAGAGTTCTTACAAGTTCTCCAACTGAACGTTCACCGTTCATGAGAATATTTACAATTTGAAGGCGTACGGGATGAGCAACTGCCTTCAATGTTTCAGACATTTTTTCGAGATCATCTTCACGGATTAATTCTGATGTTGAACGTGCCAAGGTGATTCCTCCGTTAGAAAGGTTTTTATTATGTTACTAAATAACTAAAAAGTAGAATGTAATATGTTAATATACTATACTGAAATGACATTATCAATAGATTATTTTGTTTTTTTTGTTTTCCGGAGAGTGCATTGTGGTTCTATACCATTGTTTTTAAATAATATACGCTTAAAAAATATTTTTATATTAGCAAATTGCGCTAAACAGTATCATTTAATTCTAATTAAACATCAATATAATATGACTTACAAACCGCGCATTCAATCGCTTGTGTGATTTGAAAAAATCAGCGTCAGGAGTGCAATAGCATACGATGTAGTATTATGCTATTGCAATATAGCATGTCGGGTTGTTATATGCAACAAAAATTTTCACCTGAATATTCCCAACCAAATATATTTCAAAACCTGAATAAAAAACTCTTTTCTTGAAGTATTTCGGTTATAACTGTATATTTGATTTTCCAAATAGGAGGAAATATATGGAAAATGATGCATATAAAGATGCCGGTGTCGATATAGATGCCGCAATGGAAACAAAACGAAGCATTAAAAACATGGTTCGATCAACTTTCAACTCAAGTGTTTTAACCGATATCGGGTCATTCGGCGGGCTATTCAAGCCTGATTTTGCAGGAATAGACAGTCCTGTTCTTGTTTCATCCGCAGATGGTGTCGGAACCAAGCTTAAGGTCGCCTGCATGACAGGCCGCCACAATACAGTCGGCGCAGATCTTGTGAATCATTGTTGTAACGATATCCTTGTCATGGGTGCACGGCCATTGTTTTTCCTGGATTACCTTGCATATTCCCGTCACGATGACGCAGTGGTCTGTGCGGTAATTTCGGGATTAACTCAGGCATGTAGAGAGAATAACTGTGCTCTTATCGGTGGAGAAATGGCTGAACTGCCCGATGTATATCATCCCGGGGAATACGATTTGGCCGGTGTCATTATCGGTGTTGTGGGAGAGCATGACATTCTCGACGGCTCCAGAGTAAAGAAAAACGATGTAATTCTCGGGCTTGCATCCACAGGTTTGCATACAAACGGGTATACACTTGCCCGAAAGCTTGTCTTTCGGACCGCCGGCCTGAAACCTGACGATATATTACCCGGCACAAACGAAACAACGGCGGACGCGCTTCTTGCTGTTCATAAATCGTACGGCCCGTCAATATTGCCGCTGCTGCAAAAAGACGGCATTCATGCCATGGCTCATATTACCGGCGGAGGATTCACCGGCAATATAGACCGCTCGCTTCCCGATACTCTCGACGCTGAAATTTATATCGGCTCATGGGACATACCCGGAATTTTCAGGTTTCTGGAGACAACCGGTTCACTGAGTGAAAAGGAACTCTACAGAACATTCAATATGGGCATAGGCATAGCGCTGATAGTTGATCCCGAGAAAATCGATGATACGACAAAAGCGCTTGTTGCCTCAGGAGAACAGGTATATACTATCGGCCGTGTAACCGAAGGCAAACGGGAGGTACATCTTGTCCACGGGTATTAAAATAAATTCAGTGTTTTTGGTGAATGCCGTTCCTGCTCTTGGATATGCTGTATTGATTTTTATCATGTCGTCGTTTCCGGGATATATTATACCTAATCTCCCTTTTTTTTCATTCGATAAACTGGTACATCTCTTTGAATTCGGCCTTTTTGGAATATTTGTCTACCGGGCATTCCGATTTTACTTTCGGGTAAAACAACCATATCTGGCAACGCTTGTAACCTGTATACCCTATGCAGCGCTCGATGAGTTCCACCAGTACTTTGTTCAGGGACGTCAATGTTCTATATATGATTTTACTGCCGATTTGATAGGTATTGTCTTTTTCGCCGCATTATCGGCAAAACTCAACGTTAAACAGCTATAATAAATTCAGCCAACCGGTTGGAATATTAATCTTCGACTCACTGATTTCAGAAAAAATTAAGGCATACTATGGATAAAATTATCACCGTTGCGGTAACAGAACTTGAGTATGAAAAAGGCAAAGCTGTATTTGAGAAAACTGAAAGTGCCGGGATTCATTGTGTTTCAGTACCTCATGGCGAAAACGAACTGGCACAAGCAATACGGGAAAACAATATTCGATATGTTATTGCAGGCGACGGAATTTATCGGGATACACTGTATGATGCTTTGTCCGAAGGCTCTTTACTGGCGCGGTTCGGAGTCGGTTTTGACGGCATCGACCTTAAAAAAGCCACCAAAAAAGGGATACTTTGTACCAATACACGTGATGTCCTCGAAAACTCTGTAGCGGAGTTCACTTTCGGGCTTATGCTGTCCGCATCGCGTCATTTGGTTAAGATGGACAATGATACGAAAAATGGTAAATTTATTTTTCAAAAAGGGACCGAACTTTATGGCAAACGATTGGCTGTTATCGGCTGCGGCTCGATCGGCTCAAGGGTAGCTTGTATTGCTTCGGCAGGTTTCGGCATGGAGGTTATCGGCTGTGATAACCGCAATATCGACATAGAAAAAATAAAACATGAATACGGTTTCTGTACTATTGTCAAAGAGTTCACACAAGCCGTTGAGGGCGCCGAATTCGTTACCCTTCATATCCCAGGCACTCCTGATACAATCCACTATATAAATAAAGATCGGCTGTCTGTAATGGCGGAAAACTCTCTGCTCATAAATACTGCTCGCGGTGTTGTTGTGGATGAAAACCACTTATATGAAGCTTTGGTTGACGGAGTTATCGGCGGCGCCGCTCTCGATGTATTTGAAAATGAACCATATTTTCCGGTAAAACCGGACAAGGATTTACGTACTCTGCCCAATGTTATTATGACTCCGCATGCGGGCAGCGCTACATCGGAAGCCTGTGAACGTATGGCAAAACGGGCGCTTAACAACGTATATTGCGCAATCAATAATGACAATGAAAATATGGATCTATTAAATAAAGAAGTTTTAAGCAGGATAAAATGAACGAATTCGATGTGTGGTATGATCGTTATTTGAAATAATGATTATAGCCCCGGTAAACAAACCTTTTGATGTTTTCTTCTTGCTCCTGAAATATTTTATCTGCATCTTTTTTAAAGTCCGTGATGTATTATTTTCATAATTAGTACATGAAATACAGTGTTTTATGAATAAAAAATACTTTAATTCTTTACTGAAATCAGACTTTTTTTTGTCGTGTTTGTTGTTTAAATAATATTATCAGGTTTTGTGAGTAAATTGAGTTCAACGTTACAGAAAACCATATCAAAACCGGCCTGGCTGAAAAAGAGAATTGTGTGCGGAAACTCATGCCAGGATGTTCGTATGATATTGAAAGAAAGCGGGCTTCATACGGTCTGTGAAGAAGCGCTGTGTCCGAATATCGGCGACTGTTATTCAAAAGGTACGGCCACGTTTCTGATTTTGGGCGACCGCTGTACGCGGGACTGCCGGTTTTGTGCGGTAAACCATGGACCGAAAGCTCTTCCGGATACAAATGAACCGCAAAAAGTGGCCGAAACGGTCAAACGCCTCGGATTAGACTATGTTGTTATCACATCGGTAACCCGTGATGACCTTCCCGATGGCGGGGCGCAGCATTTTGCTAAAACAATACATCAAATACACAGGGAGTCTCCGTGTACACGTATCGAAGTTCTTATACCTGATTTCAATGGGTGTGAAGAGGCATTGGAAACAGTTGTTGAATCAAAACCGGATGTTATAGGTCATAATCTTGAAACTGTACCGCGTCTGTACCCTGCGGTACGTCCCGGTGCAGATTACAAAAGATCACTCGCACTTATCAGAACCGTATATGAAATGGACCGGACTATTTTCACTAAATCAGGAGTAATGCTGGGGCTTGGGGAGGAACAGGAAGAGATTTTCGATGTTTTAGCGGATTTGATTAAAGCTTGTTGCTCTCTCTTATGGCTCGGACAGTATCTTCAGCCCGACAAGACAAGACTGACTGTGAAACGCTATATTCCACCGGATGAATTTAAGGAATTACAAAACCGTGCGACCGAAATGGGATTCAGAGGTGTGGCCAGCGGTCCCTTTGTTCGCAGTTCGTTTCGTGCCGGTGATCTTTTCGAAAAAATGATGGTTTAAGCCGTTATTTCACGGAGAAAGTATCATGTTTAAAATAAGTTTTATGGTAGTATTGATAGTACTGCTTTCAGTAACGCCTGCGTTTGCGTGTTATTCGATTGTTGCCGGGAAAAAAGCCACTGTCGACGGCAGTGTGCTGTTCGGCCACAACGAGGATAATGCCCGTAAGTTTGTTGCGGGATTGTGGAAAGTGAACCGTACGGATCATGCTTCGGATGAATTTGTAAAACTTCAGGCCGGGGCACGGCTTCCGCAGGTGAAAACCACATACGGCTATCTTTGGTGCCAAATGCCGGAACTTGACTACAGCGACGGTTTGCTCAATGAATACGGAGTTGCCGTTGCATCTGATAATTGCCCCTCCCGCGAGGATAATCCCGAACTGACCGGTGGCGGAATCGGCGGCCCTGTGTTACGGCGCCTTGTGGCAGAACGTGCCCGCACGGCCCGTGAGGGTGTAAAGCTTGTGGGGTCGCTCATCGAACAGTACGGATATACGGCCAGCGGCAGGACTATGGTTATCTGCGATCCCGAAGAGGGCTGGCTGGTGTCGATGGTAAACGGCAAACACTGGGTAGCCGCCCGTGTCCCGGACGATATGGTTGCGATAATCGCCAATACCTATACCATCCGTGAGGTCGATCTTGCGGATACCCTCAACTATCTCGGTTCGCCCGACCTGATCGCATATGCCGAAAAAAGGGGATGGTATAATCCTTCGGAGGGACCGTTCAGTTTTGAAAAGGCGTATGCCAATCCGGACATTCGGGTTTCAACCGGAAATACACACCGTCAATGGAGCGGACTCCGACTGCTGTCTGCAGAACCGGTTCCATTACCGGAGGAAAAACGCCTGCCGTTTGCGGTCAAACCGAAAGAACCGCTGACGGTGGATCATATTACTGCCGTGCTTCGTGACCATTATGAGAATACACCCTATGAGCCTGAAAAGGATTATCAATCCAGGCATGCACATAAACGACACACATCGACCATCTGCAGCCCCGGCACCAATTCATCGCATGTATTTCAACTGCGTTCGTGGCTGCCTGTCGATATAGGAGCAGTATGGTGGCTTGCTATGTGGCAGCCCTGTTCGACACCATATATACCGTTGTATGCCGGAATGGACACGGTCCCCGGACAGCTTGAATTCGGCGGCGAACCCGGCGAAAACTGTGTGTTCTGTGTGGTTTCGCCCGAATTTGGCCCTGCTTATCAGGTTTTTTACGATCTTTCGGGATGGATTAACGAACATTATGCTCATTGTATTACACCGCTCCGTGAACAGTGGAGAGTTTTTGAAAAAGAAAGCTACGATATTCAGCCTCAGTTTGAGGATTATGTACTCGGACAGTGGAAGATGAATCCGTCCATTGCCCGCAGGATTTTAAGCCGCTATTGTGACGGCGTCACGGCAGAGGCTGTCTATAAGGCACGGTTATTTATGACAGAAAATAAAGACACAGAAATTATAACAGGCAGCGGGAAATAAAAAAAGCTAAATAATAAAAAGCCATATAACAGGAGAATAATATGACAGGAATTCTCTATCATGAAGATTATCTCAACCACATGACCGGCATGGGGCATCCCGAACGTCCCGGAAGAGTAACCGTGATAACCGAAGCCCTGAAGAAAGAAAAATATAAAGGCAAACTTATTTGGGATGAACCTCGACTGGCAACAACTGATGAAATCGGCTATGTTCACAGTCAGGCATATATCGACCGTGTAAAAGAAGCGGCAGAGACCGGACCAAAAAATCTTGATTCGCCGGACACACCGGTTTCAAAAGGATCGTATAAAGCCGCTCAACGCGCTGCCGGGGCAATGCTTACGGCCATAGATGGTGTTCTCGATGAAAAATATACGACTGCTTTTTGCCCGGTCAGGCCTCCGGGGCATCATGCACGGTATTCGATGGCGATGGGATTCTGTCTGTTCAATAACATCGCTATCGGTGCACGGTACTTAAAGCACGTCCATAATATTCATAAAATCCTTATTGTCGATTTCGACATTCATCACTGCAATGGGACCGAGGAAATGCTTTCGGGCGATAATGATATATTATTGTTCAGTATACACCAGTATCCGCATTATCCGGGAACAGGTTTGTCGACAAAACTGTATGCTCATTCGGGCGGTGTTTTAAACGCTCCTATGCCTCCGGGTTCCGGCGAAAAAGAGTATATGCGTGTGTTCAAAGGGCAGCTTGCCGATCAGGTCAACATGTTTATGCCCGAATTTGTTCTGATTTCAGCGGGATTCGATGCCCATAAGGATGATCCTCTCGGGGACATAAACCTCGAATCGGAATCGTATTACCGGCTTACGAAAGAAGTTGTCAGGTTTGCCGATATGTATTGTGACGGCAAAATTGTTTCGACACTCGAGGGCGGATATGAATTACCGGTACTGGCCGAATCGGCAGCATTTCATGTGGATGCGCTGCTTGAAGCGGGTACATGAGCTGGAGTAAGGGCGCATCACGGTTCGCCTTTAAGACTGAAATGTTGAATCAAACAATCTTGAACTATGAATTTTCAAAACTTTGAACTAACAATACGGTGGTATATACAGTGAAAGTACTTGTAATTAATTGCGGCAGTTCTTCGGTAAAATACCAGCTTATCGATACAGAGGGTGAATATGTTCTGGCAAAAGGCATCGTAGAAAGAATCGGATTTGAAGATGCAATTTTCACACATGACGGTACCATGGGGAAAAAATGCTCGGAAACAATGGCAATAAAAAATCACAACACAGCGATGAAATATGTGCTTAATGCTCTTGTCGGGGGTGAAACAGCGGTACTGGAAAATCTCTCCGAAATAGCAGCGGTCGGGCATCGTTTTGTCCATGGTGGAATAAAATTCAGCGAATCGGTTATTGTTAATGACCTGGTTATGGAAGACCTGAAAAGTATTCTGGATATAGCGCCCCTTCACAATCCGGCAAATCTGCTCGGTATAGAGGCTTGCCTGGCGAGTATGCCCGATACACCGCAGGTGACTGTGTTTGACACGGCTTTTCACTCCAATGTACCCCCAAAAGCGCATATGTATGCGCTTCCATGGAAATATTATGAAAAATACGGTATCAGACGTTACGGTTTTCACGGTACATCCCATTACTACGTATCGAACCGTGCGGCTGAAATTATGGAACGCCCATATAAAGAGTTAAAAATTATTACCTGTCATCTTGGAAACGGTTGTTCAATTGATGCGGTTTACGGCGGGCATGCTGTCGACACATCTATGGGATTTACTCCGCTCGAGGGCCTTATGATGGGTACACGTACCGGTGATATCGATGCTGCCGTACCACTTTACATTATGCG
>JAFGMP010000347.1 GCA_016927495.1 Candidatus Latescibacterota bacterium
ACATCTCTGGTAAGGATTGTACGTTTTTGGGCGACGGCCAGCGCTACAATTTCATGGTCGTCGTACAAATTATCATAAACTGTATCGAATCCGAGCAGCCTCATGTATTTGGCAAGTTTTCCGAGATGTACATCGAGAATGAATTTCGGTTCACGAAGCGGTTTTTCCCGGAGATGAGTTACCGGTGAAATATCGAGGCTTTCAAAAACGGGGTAAACTGAAATGATGTCTACATCACACATATGATATGAAAAATCAACCGATGCGCCATTGACAAGTATCAGATCGATTTCGGTATGGGGTACACCGAGAGCTTCGACTACATCCTTGATCGAGGGAGTGCCGTCAAACTCGTAAGTGAAATCAATTTTCCGCTTCTCTGTCGGGAGAAAGTCGTTGAGTTCTTCATAGAAACGAAACTGTGCATGTTTAGTCATTTTTTATTTTAAACCACCAAGACACGAAGACATTAAGGTAAAGGGACAAGAGCTAAAGTCCATTGTTATATTCTGTTTATACCTTCAGTAATCATACACAGATTAGCGTAAAATTTAGCTGAACCCCGTTTTAAAGATACCTATGATAAAATGATGGCCATAGTTATCCGTCTTCACATAAGAAACTACTACGACGGACAAGCCCTTTCACTGATTTTTTACTCAGGCACATTATAACTTTGTTACTCAGCAACTGTTTTTAACAATTCCGGCAATCTCTTTTCATATTTTTTCACATTATAAACTGTCTTTTAGATTTTATATACAATCCTCATATTATATATAGTTACCTACTCATTACCAACATCAGGTGTAGCAAGGACACAAACGGTGATTTTGCCGGCGCCACCGTTTTTCAGAGCCAGAGCACATGCTTCTATCGTTGATCCTGTTGTCATAACATCGTCGAATAGGACAACGTCTGTCCCGGAAAGGTGTTTCTCGCCGGAATACATAAAAGCATTTGATACATTTTGTGAACGTTCCCCATGATCGAGTGCGGTTTGAGTACCGGTATTTCTGGTTCGTTTCAAAATATCGGAAGTTAATGTATAACCGGAAAAAGCTGCGAATCCCTGTGCGATCCGTTCGCTCTGGTTGTAACCTCTATCTTTCAGCCTTGAAGGATGAAGGGGCACCGGTACGAGAATGGTGTTTTCGGAGAGTGTATGTTCGGCTAATGTTTTCTGTGCCAAAAGTTTGCCGAAAATAATGCCGATGGATGGCATGCCGTGATATTTCAGCGAATGAACTATGGTACGGCATGCAGAATCATAGGGCAGGAGAACGGAATAATGAGTCACATGTTCTATGGTGCGTTGTGGTGGTTTATACTTAAACGCCGCAGCGGTAAACATATCGAAACAATCGCTGCAAAGTAAACCATCACCGGTGATTTCCCCCTCGCATGAAAGGCATGAAGGGGGAAAAAGAAAGTCTCTGAGCGAGTATACGATTTCAAGAACAGCCCCGCAGCCATTCATGGCTTACCTCATTTTAACCACTGTTTCGATACCGACAAAACGTTGTTTATCGAGTCCGCCTTTACCGTTCGGTGTGAAAGTATAGTGTGTATCCCATACAACGATTAGCGATGGAGCGATTTCGAAGCCGATACGGGTGCCATACAACGTGTTTTCAGTGAATTCGAAAAGGTTATACCGGTCCATATCGACATAGGTATTATAGTAATAAGCTTCGGCAATGGAAATTTTCGGGATATTTTCGAGAAGGCGCTCCTGAATGACAATTTTACCGGTTACATCCTGGTATTCTTTATCACCATTCATTACCTGAAATGTACCGTGGGCGCTGAACATTTCATAAAAATTGTAACCCATCATGGCATACATGCCATTCAGCATTTGATCGACAAGTTTCATTTCTTTCGTAATTATATTGTCCCCGATAAGAGTTACCCGTTCGTGCTCGTACAAATTGTCGAAATAATTGCCTCTGAAACGGCCTTCAAAATGACGGTATTCGACGCGGGCTTTGAAACGTTCCACAAGGAACTGAAGTCCCGGAATGGCGATACCCCAGCCGCCGTCAAGCCCTTCATTCCCCGTATGAATACCGGCGTATTGCCCGTATATATCAAGGTTAAACGCTCCCTCGAAAAGTGGTAGTCCGGCATCGAATCCATACACGGAAACTCCATCCAGATCATTTTCGATATTCAGGAGTTTATCGTGCTCAACACCGTCCGAATCCAGTATGGCGACTCCTCTGTCTTCGGTATACCATTTGTCCGTCAGGTTGTCACCGTCGGCATCAGGATCGATAAATGTGGTATCGGCGCCCGAAACTTTATAGTCGGTGATGCCGTCGCCATCTGTGTCGAGCCAGAGATGTTTGTCATCAGGAAAACCGTCCTGAAAATCGGGATAACCGTCATTATCCGAATCTTTCAAACCGGCAAACTGGTTGATGTCCCTTACCAGAGTTGCACCGATTGTCAGTCTGCTTATAAGTCCCTTGTTTGTAGGTTTCAGGGGTCGTGCCGTAACTCTTCCGCCGATGACGATCCCCTTGTTTTTCAGGTCTCCGAATGAGTTGATCATTCCATGAACTCCGATGCCGAACGTTCCCACATTCCTGAGTGCGAAATCAAGCCCGATTTTCTTATCTCCGGGATAGTTCAGCGTATTTCGATACCCATCCATAATTAATCCGTAACCCAGGGAAACATCATCGAGAGCGCCGGCACGGGCATAAAATCTGTCGAGAGATTTACCATAGCGTACATAGTAAATTTTTCGCAATAAAGTGTCCCATGTTTTATTAGAATTTGAAAAATCCCAACCTTCTTTCGAAATTTTCCCTTTTTCATCTATAAATAGCTCGACATCGAGACCGATTCCGAAATTTCCGATGGGAATATCGGGCCTGAAGGAAAAACGCTGCCATTGTACATCACCCATTGTAACAGTACCGAAACCGGCATGAATGGTCATTTTTGTCGGAACTTCTTCCTGAGCATGAGCTATTGAAAATGACATTACAAGAAACGCAGCTATTATCATATACGTTCGTTTCATAGCAGTTCCGTCTCCCTTATATGGGTGATGTAAGATCAGAAGTTTTTATTTTTCAGATGAAGAGCGAACATAACACTCATCCTGAAATCTCTTATTGCGCTGATAATAACTTTGGGAATAGAAAAAAAGAAGGAAAAGATTTTACCTTGTTTTAAACGGCGCCAGGTCAATTCCCAGAAACTGGTAATTTTTCGACGTTTGGCTACATGTTTCAGAGTAAATTCTTCAGCCTGTTGAATTACGGAATTGAGGTATGGAGTGATAACCGCTATACTGCGTGCGTAAGATTTATTGATGGAAAACCTGTCAAGATATAAATTCATCTCGCTAATTAGCAATTCAATCCGGCGTTTTGTTTTGCCCCTGAGAACGGCAGTATCGTAAAAGTCTATTGCTTTGGTTTTTAGCGAAGTGATGAGATTGTTCCACTCTTCGTTGGTCTGAATATTTTTCACGCGGTTTTTCGTTTCGGAAAGATAGGAAGTGAAATCGGCTACATACCTGAATGTGGGATCATCCGGCTTGCGGGTTAACAGCCATAATTCCTGCAGTTCAAAAAAGAGGAATACCCTTTTTTTCAATCCGCTCAACATCTCTTTAATGCGCATCGGGATGTACTCAAAAAGCGGCATAATATGAGTACCTGGCCGTACATCGGTGCGGTGTTTTCTCCTCATAAAACCCCCAACCATAGGGTGCCGGGGTTCGAGAAGACTGTTTTTATACCACATGATATTCCTGAAAATATTCCAGTATTCTTTACGACCGGCGCGTATAAGAACATTTTTCAGATTTTCAAAACAATAGAATGAATCCCATGCCTCGTTGTACAGCGCATACCATTCTTTCTCGGTCATTGTAGGGTGTTTCATAGCCGCATGAAAAGAATCATATTTATTAAGGTCCGGATCCATGTATTCGCCGTTTTGTATCATATTGTAATGATCTTTTGAACCCGGAAGCGGAGTAAGCATGAAAAATGATGCCTGATCAACTTTGACCTCTTCTTTCAATTTTCGCAGATCTTCCCTGACAGACTCCGGTGTGTCATAGGGAAAACCGATAATATAACCAACATGAGTCATCACACCTACTTTATGCCAGGTATCTATCATCGCTGCATAATCATTGACTTTGTTTTGTTTTTTCCCGACTGCTTCAAGGTTTTTAGTGTTAAGACTTTCCATGCCGATAAATACCTGTGTGCATCCTGCCTGTGCTGCTTTCTCGGTAAAATTTTTGATTAAATGACACCGTGTATCAACCTGCATCATAAATGAGATATCCAGACCATCTTCTGCGATCATCTTAATCATTCCGTCGAAAATATTTTCCCACTCCGGATTACGTGAAAAATTATCGTCGGTAAAAAAGTAACCGGTTATACCTTTTGTAAAGTTGTCACGAATTGTAGAAAGTACGCTTTCGGCACAACGATAACGCATTTTCTTGCCCTGAACATTTACCACCGTACAGAAACTGCAGTTAAACGGGCATCCCCGGGAGCAGTCAAGAGTTCCAAGGTGATTGAGAGCGAATTTTTTCATATAAATCGGTTCAAGATGAGGCATCGGCCTTCTGCTGATATCGGGCAACTCGGTCAAACGGTATAGTAACTTCTCTCTGCCGTCCACAACGTCGGATAAAATATCTTCCCATTGTGTTTCCGCCTCGCCGTGGACAATTGTTACACCGATATCCATGAGCTCCTTCATTTCGGATGTGGGTTCATTGAAAAGAGCAATTATGCCACTGACATGAAATCCGCCAATGATTGTTTTAACACCGAGTGATGTAAATTTTTTGGCTATATCTGATGCACGGGGAAACTGGTTAGACTGTACACCGACAAGCGCCACTACTACTTTGCAGTCTTTTTTGTTTTTTGAGGCAATTTTTTTGAATGGTACAACATCGACCATTTCATCATAAAGCAGTAGATCGATATCGATACCTTTGGTTTTTTTCCAGTTTTCGGTAAAATCAAGTGTTAAACTACGCAGACATGCGAGAGTATTTGACGGCAAAACACCTTTAACATACCGTATTATGAAACCATCGTCATCATAACGTGAAGGCTGAATAAGGACAACAGTAAGAGCTTTGATTTGTTTTAGCATTTTTGTGTAAATCGACGTGATATATTAACTTCAAATAACTTGTTTATATTTACTGTTTTGATTCGGTGAATCTTTGACTCATATATCAATAGTAAGTTCCAGGATATATAAAAGTATGGATTTTATCTAAATCAGGCAAGGGGAATCTTGCGGTAATAAAAGAAATAGTGAAAATAATGAAAATAAAAAATATATTATTACCGGCTTGCATTTTTCTTCCATTTCATGCAATTTGTAAATATTGAGATTGTTTCGTCATTGTTTTCCTCATAATAAAAGTCAAGCTGAATACAAATTCTCAAAAGTATTTTACATGGTTTTTAAGGAGCTAACTTTACTGGGTTTATCTTTTAGAAGAATTCCTTGGAGCAGGGCACAGGATTCTGTGCCCCTACACTTCGGGTTCATAAGCATATATTATTCACTTGAACTCGCTCCGTGATATAATTTATAACTGTATCATTTACCGAGGCGCTCTCCTTTTCTTTAAACGAAAGGGAGATACGAGGGTGAGTTCCGTAAACATTTATACCTCGCAGCTCTGCTAAGGGGTAGTACATCTTCCGGTTGGTATAACTATAGTTTTTTTTATTAAATGAGGCGGCAGGATAACATGGAATATATTGAACCTGAAATAATGAGCGAGAAGGGTTTCTGTACGGAGAGAAAACCCGATCCTTGCGGAATAGTCATTTTTGGCGCATCCGGTGACCTTTCAAACAGGAAGCTCATTCCGGCGCTTTTCAGCCTTTTTAAGCGTGATCTCATTCCCGATCATTTTTTTATCATCGGCGCAGGAAGGTTTCCTCTCGATGATGAATCTTTCAGGCGGAAAGTACAGGATTCCATAATTTCTGCAAAGAATCCTTCTCAATCATTAGTGCAACCGTTTATCGACAGATGCTATTATATATCCGGAAATTATAATGACCCGGTAACTTATACAAAAATATCGGAAAAAATAACCATAATCAATAAAAACGGGCCGAAACATTGTCAGACGATTTTTTATCTTTCAACTCCGCCTTCGGTATATGAAATTATTGTAAGAATGCTTGGAACATCAGGTCTGGTAAAAAAAACCGGACCTCTTGCACAACAATCCCGTGTGGTAATAGAGAAGCCTTTCGGACATGATCTGTCCAGCGCGATGGCGTTAGATAAAAGTATTCGACATTATCTCACGGAAGATCAAATCTACCGTATTGACCATTATCTCGGTAAGGAAACGGTTCAAAACATACTTATGTTCAGGTTTGCAAATGCCATTTTTGAACCGATATGGAACAGAAGGTATATTGATAATATTCAAATTGTTGTCACTGAAATCCTCGGCGTGGAACATCGTTCCGGGTATTACGAACAATCCGGTTTGTTGAGGGATATGTTTCAGAATCACATGATGCAAATGCTGTCTCTGGTTGCAATGGAACCTCCTGCATCTTTTGATGCAAATGATGTACGAAATGAAAAAGTTAAAGTACTCAGAGCGGTACGGCCATTTTCGCTGAAATGTGAAGAAAATTGCATACTGAGAGCTCAATATGTGAAAGGGGAATCTGATGGCAGGGAACTGCCGGGTTATCGTGAAGAGAAAGGTGTGGCTCCTGACTCTCAGATAGAAACATATGTATCGGCAAAACTTATGATTGACAACTGGAGATGGAAGGGGGTCCCGTTTTATCTCTGTTCGGGGAAACGGCTTAAAAAGCGGTTAAGTGAGATCGCTATTGTATTCAAGGAAGTTCCGCATTCGATGTTTGCATCTATACTACCCTCCCAGATGTCACGCAATATATTAGTCTTGAATGTTCAACCGTTCGAAGGTGCGGCTTTAAGGATTGAGGCTAAAAGTCCCGGTCCGAAATGGTGTATGAATTCGCTCAATCTGGAATTTCGTTACAGGGATGTATTCGGTCAGGATCCACCGGATGCTTATGAACGTCTTCTCCTCGATTCGATGATAGGTGACCAGACGTTGTTTATTAGAAATGACGATATGGAGGTAGCATGGTCTCTGTTTACACCGGTTCTTGATGCATGGCGGGAAAATTCGGAGTATCACCCTCTATATACATATCCTGCCGGGTCATGGGAAATAGCCGAATCGGCAAAATTACTTTCACCGGGAGAACGTTACTGGCGTTTATAGAAATTCAGGAATGGAATACAAAATTAACAGGATAGAGTGTAATAAAATAATGAAGGCAAACTCGAAACATGAATGTAACGATAAAACAGTTTAAAGATTCGGAAGAACTCAGTCGTAATGCAGCGGAATATATTGTTGATCAGGCCGAAAAATGTATTCTCGATCATGGTTTCTTCAGCCTTGTTTTGTCCGGTGGGTCAACTCCGCGCAGATTGTATGAACAATTGGCCGGGGATCAGTGCAGGCGCCGTATTTCCTGGGATAAAACTCATATTTTCTGGGGCGATGAACGTTGCGTTCCCCCGGATCACTTCGACAGTAATTATAATATGACCGCACAGGCGCTGTTATCGAAAGTCCCGCTGCCGGAGCGCAATATCCACCGTATTAAAGGCGAAATTGCAATTCCAAACGAAGCTGCAATTCAATATGAAGCCGAAATAGGCGATTTTTTTCGAAACCATACTGCGGCAATAGGCGATTTTCCTGCATTCGATCTTGTTCTCCTTGGAGTGGGAAATGACGGCCATACGGCTTCCCTGTTTCCCGGCAGTGATATACTTACGGAAAAAAAGCGATGGGTGGCAACTTCTCAGGCGCCCCCTGAAATGGCTGTAAGGGACAGAATTACCCTGACAATACCCGTTATTAACCATGCGTCAGGTGTTATATTTCTGGTTTCGGGCGAAAGCAAGAGGGACGTTGTACAAATTATTATCGAAGATCCCGGCCGCAACGAATTATATCCTTCCGCAATGATACGGGCAGACGGAGAAATTGTCTGGTTTGTCGATTTTGATGTGTATTGAAGATGCCGTTAAACCGGTTTCAAGTTGAAAGTAAGCATTTTCGAACAAGTATAATAAACTCATTATTACAGTTGGGCAAAAGACAAAACGCAGGATAAAAGGCCGATTTTTTTAATAAAAAAAGATGATTTTGATAATTTTGAACATATAAGTAACTACACATGAGAAAAATATTTGCAGTGTTTTTTGTATCTCTGGTTTTTGTTTCGATATCCTGCAACAGGGAGACCGATAAACACCATGAGTTGAAACTCAGTCTTATTTTAGGTGAAAATTCGGACTGGTATAAAGGAGCGGTTAGGTTCGCCGAACTTGTCGAAGAACGTACCGGTGGCTCCTGTCGTGTCAAAATCTTTCCGCATGCTCAGCTTGCCGGGCAGTCTCAACGCACCGAACTTGAAATGTTACAAACCGGTGTTATCGATATTTCCCTCGAATCTTCCATACTGTTGACCCTGATTGAAAAACGCATGGGCATTTTTAGCTTGCCCTGGATGTTTGACAATTATGAAGAAGCCTACAGAATACTCGACAGTCCATTGGGACAGCACATGCTTGACCTGCTTGCAGAAAAGGAAATTACTGGATTGGCATATGGCGCAAACGGTTTCAGGCAAATCACCAACTCTATAAATCCGATAAGGACACCTGCGGATATTTCGGGCATGAAATTACGTGTTCCGGGAATAAAAATGTATATAGATATATTTAAACTTCTTGACGCAGACCCCTCATCCATGAACTTTGGTGAACTTTTTACCGCACTTGCACAGGGTACCATGGATGGCCAGGAGAACCCGGTTTCTGTAATTTATTCCGCAAGATTATTTGAGGTTCAGAGGTATCTGACATTGTGGAATTATTCCTTTGACCCTGTTATTCTGTGTGTTAATAAAAAATTATGGGAAACTCTTGAGCCGGATATCAGGAATATTATCAGCTGGTGCGCACGGGATGCGATGAAATATGAACGTGAATCGGTTGCACAGGGAGAACCGTCAATTGTCGATTCTCTAAAGTCGAAAGGCATGGAGATCAACACACTCGATCCTGCTTCTGTTCGGGCATTCAAAACGATCGTTGAACCGATATACCATCAATTTGACCGTCAAATTGGCGGCGGTCTTGTTGATAAATTCAGGAATGCTGTTGAATAAATTTAGTGTTTTTTAGAGAGATTGCTTCGTCATTTCATTCCTCGCAATGACTGACTAATCATAAATTTATTAGTACGGTATTTCATTCATGTTTTTGTGGTATTAACTTTACAGACCTATAAAAATATCACGTTATTTTTGAGTTTTACCTGAATTAATTATGAAAAAAAACATGCTGGTCGAAGAATTTATTATCGCCATTTTACTTTGTATAATGGTGTTTATGGTTTGTGCACAGGTTCTCAGCAGGTATGTATTGCATAAATCGCTGTCACATACCGAGGAACTGGTTCGATATATGTTTGTGTGGATGACTTTTCTTGGAGTGTCGGTGGCAGCATTCAGAGGTAAGCATCTTTCGGTCACATTGGGCACGTATATTATTCCGGAAAGATTTTTGGCCGTTATAAAAAAATTATACGTTCTGAGTGCCATATTATTAACCGTGATAATATTTTGGTTTGGCAGCCGGGTAGTTTTTTTGCAGTTGATAACCGGCCAGACAACTGCGGCACTGGGAATGCCTATGTGGGTAATTGGGCTTGCGGTACCGGTATGTGCGGTTGTTCTGTTGATACGTATTGTGATACTGGTGAAAAATCACATTTAAATACGAAGTGATATCTGACGTATGATAGCAATCATGCAGAAATAATTTATACACTTTTTAAAAGCACATGTTTCAAACAAAAAATAAAAAGACAGTAAACCTGACAGTATTGGTAAAATTATTATGGAATGGCAGATAGCGGCACTTCTTTTCGGTTCATTTATCCTTATGCTTTTTTTTGAATTTCCGATTGCTTTGTCTCTCGGTCTTTCGAGCCTGATAACCGTTGTTGTTTTTTCTCTTGTTCCGCTCGAATTTCTGCCACAATTACTGTTTGGTACCGCTGATTCC
Organism: Candidatus Latescibacterota bacterium; assembly: GCA_016927495.1. GTDB lineage: Bacteria > Latescibacterota > Latescibacteria > Latescibacterales > Latescibacteraceae > JAFGMP01. Next base: position 10,177 of record JAFGMP010000347.1, read on the forward strand.
TTTACTCTTATTGCAATACCATTTTTTGTATTTGCCGGCATAGTACTCGGTCATACATCTATAGCGCAAAGGCTGATTGACCTTGCAGCTTGCCTTGTAGGTAACATTCCCGGCGGTTTCGGTATAGTCGGTATATTAACAGCGCTATTTTTTGCGGGAATGTCCGGTTCGGGACCGGCAGGTGTAGCAGCTCTGGGTCTTGTTATGATACCTGCAATGAAACGTGCAGGATATGACAGCGGTTTCTCCTCGGCTCTTATTGCCGCGTCGGGAGGTATGGGCATAATAGTGCCGCCATCAATTGCGCTTATTATTTATGGTTTTATTGCTGAAGTTTCCATTTCGAAGCTGTTTTTTGCCGGAATCATTCCTGGTATAATTGTTGCAATTATGCTC
>JAFGMP010000348.1 GCA_016927495.1 Candidatus Latescibacterota bacterium
CCCTATACACCGGGTAAAGATGCCGATATCGATCTGTATCTGATCAGTTGGAAAGACTCGGAACCGTACCGCACTCACGGCAATTTAATCGAACAAAATATTCTCACAAGGGGTGATCCTTTGCATCCCTCCGAAAAAGGCGCTGTGCTGAAATATATCAACCGGTTCACACATGCAACCTTAACATCAAGTTCGGCAACCGAACCGACAACTTTAAAAAGCGAACAGGAAGTTATTTACATTATCAATGGCAAAGGCACTATAACTTGGCGAAAAAAAACGGCTGATCTTTATTCCGGAATCTGTGCCCTAATACCTGCAGATTGTGAATTTACCATACGTAGCACCGGCAGCGAACCGCTTACCATGTACCTCATCAACGAACCGGTACCGTCAGGATTCCGTCCCAATAAAGATGTTCTGATAAAGGATGAAAATGTAACGCCCATAGGTACCACTGAATCGCATTGGTGCCACATAGTCAAAGGATTATTCGGCACAAACGATGGACTCGGTACGCTGGAAAGTGTCATTACAGTGGCACTCGATCCCATGACGATCGCTCATCCCCACAGTCATGTCGAGGGTGTCGAGGAGGTGTGGACTGCTATCCGGGGTGAGAGTATCGCATTCATCGGCAAACAAATCCGTATGCAGCCCGAAGGAACGGGATATATGATTCCGCCTGACGGGAAAACACCTCATGCAAATATCAATACAGGCGAGGATCAGATCAAACTGTTTTATTTTGCACGGTACCGTGACCATGAAGTTCGTAAATAAAACTATATAATCAGTCAAATTAAGAAACGGAATTAATATGACACCACGAGAAAGAATTCAGGCAGCACTTAATCACAAGCAACCGGACCGGGTTCCGGTTGATTTCGGTTCAACACCGGTTTCGGGTATTGCGGCAGGAACGGTGTATCGTCTCAGACAGGCGCTCGGGCTGGACAGTCCCGGAGATCGTGTGAAAGTTACAGAACCATACCAGATGTTAGGCGAAGTAAAAGAGGATCTCCTTCAATGGTTCCATGCAGATGTTATCGGTATTACAGGAAAAATGAACCGGATCGGAATCCCAAATGCCGACTGGAAGGAATGGAGAACATTTGACGATGCAAAAGTTCTTGTTCCCGGTCTGTTCAACACCGACCCGGAAAAAAACGGCGATATTCTGCAATATCCTGAGGGAGACAAGTCCGTTGCACCCGGTCTTCGCATGCCGAACGGGGGTTTTTACCATGATGCGATTATCCGGCAGAAACCGATTGACGATAATAATCTCAATCCTGAAGATAATCTCGAAGACTTTCCGATAGTCTCCGACGAAAGCCTCGACGATCAGCGTAAAGAGGTTGAATTTCTGTACGAAAACACCAATTATGCTATTGCTTACGTAATGCCCGGAGGTTCGCTGGGAAATGTAGCCGCTGTCCCGGCCCCATGGATAAAAGATCCCAAAGGTATCCGTGATATAGAGGAATGGTATATCTCCCATGCACTGCGCCGTGACTATATAAACGAGGTGTACGACCGTCAGGTCGACATCGGACTGAAAAACCTTGAAAAAATCTTACAGGCATTCGGTAATAAAATCGATATCATTTATGTCACCGGCACCGATTTCGGTTATCAGCGAGGCCCGTTGATGTCTCCCGATGTATTTTGCGATCTGTACAAACCTCATTACAAAAGGGTGTGCGACTTTATCCATGCCAACACCTCATGGAAAACCTTCATCCATACCTGCGGCGGTGTCCGTCCCCTCATAGAACACATAATCGAAGCCGGTTTCGATATTTTGAATCCAGTGCAGACTACGGCGGAGGGCATGGATCCGCGCGAACTTAAAAAGGAATTCGGCGACCGTGTTATATTCCACGGCGGTGGTGTCAACACACAGCACACCCTGCCCCATGGCACACCGGAAGAGGTGTATGAAGAAGTCTCGGATCGTATCAGTATCCTGAATAAAGGCGGTGGATATATTTTCAATACTATTCACAATATTCAGGCAGATGCACCAGTCGAAAACATCAAAGCCATGGTAAAAGCCATCGAAGACAGTTTTTGAATGGTGTGGTAAATGTTTTAATCTATATCTATCAGAATTTGATATATGCTCAATGGAGTAAAAATGACGTCAAATGAACGGGTTAAAGCTGTACTTACGGGAGAAATCCCTGATAAAGTGCCCTGGGGCGAGTGGGCGATAGATTTCGACACTGTCGGCAAAATAATCGGGCATGAGACATTCTACAGGGCAAAAGCACGGTCAGCGCTGGCACTTTGGGAAGGCCGTCGTGATGAGGTAGTCCAAAGCTGGAAGGAGGACGGTATCGCATTTTTCCGCAAAATGGACTGTTTCGACATCATCAATGTTGCCGCTATGGCATCGAGTGTGGCTCCACCGAAAGATTACGAGTATGAACCACCGAAAAAGATTGATGACACCACATACGAGTTCGTGGATGGCACTATCTATAAATACTCGGAGACCACAGCCGATCTCACTAAAATCTATGATCCCAATGTGGGGAAAAAGCATTATACTCCTGCCGATTTTGAGGGCGACCCGGTTGCCGAACCACCGGATGAAAGCTGTTTCGAGGTTGTGGATACACTCATCGACGAATTCGGCAGTCAGCGTTTTATGATGGGACCGTCCGGAAGCGAAGTCGGTATTCTGCTGCTTGGCGGCACTTTCGAGGAGGGCGGCGGCGGTTTTGAACATGGCCTCATGGAGTATATCGATAACCCGGAAACGGTGAAAGCTGCCATACGTTATGAGGTGGCGAAAAATAACATACTCGACTCGTATTATATTCGTCCCGGACAGGATGCAGTCGGCTGGGGACAGGATTTTTCCAGCACTCAGGGACCGTTCATTTCACCTGCCATGTTCCGTGAGTTTGTTCTCCCCGGAATTGTGTCCCGTGTCGCCAATATACATAATCAGTTCGATATTCCCGTAATGAAACACGCATGCGGCAATAACAACCTCCTCATGGACATGTTTGCAGAAGCCGGTTATGACGCCTATCAGTCTATTCAGCGTACTGCGGGGATGGACCTTGCCCGTATTAAAGCCAATTACGGCAATAAATTCGCGGCATGGGGTGGTATCAGTGTGGAACAGCTTGTCTCCGGAACTCAGGAAGATGTAAAGAACGAAGTGATAAACGCTATGGAATTTTACAAACCGGGCGGAAGATACATTTTCGGTTCAACCCATTCCATTTGTGTCGGTACAAAATATGACAATTTTATGACGATGGTCGAGGAGTTTGATAAAAGACGGAATTACTGATTTATCCCGATTGGTGTGAAAAATCATTTTTCAGCCACGGATAAATACGGATGAGCACGGATATAATACACAAATAATGAATATATCGAAGGGACAGATCACGATTTGTCTCTTTTTTTAATCTTATTTCTCCGGCGGATACGACATTCCTATTGCATTTGTACGAATCGAGTAAATCCGGTCACGGCAGGTAGCATAGAGTGTTTTCATATCGTCTCCCCCGAAAATACAATTCGATGGTGGTTGGGGAAATGTTACAATGCCGATACTCTTACCATCCCTGTCAAAAATCTGTATCCCCATCGGTGTGGCGACATACACATTTCCGTGTGTGTCGATGGTCATGCCATCCGAATCGCTTCGCGGATTTTTTTGTTTTCTGCGTTCTTCAGGTAGAATGACCTCGGTGAAAAGCCGTTTGTTTGATAGTGTGCCGTCTTCATTCACATCGAACTGCCAGATATGCACTGATTGCGCATCGTTGACATAAAATGTGTCGCCGTCCGGACTCAATACACACCCGTTGGGAAAACCGAATTCATCGAGTCCCGTAACCCGTGTTACCTCACCCTGAGGCGTAATGTAATAGATTGCGTTACCCGGTTGTTTTTCCGCATCTTTGGGCGCATTATTGGGATCGGTAAAGTATATACCGCTTTTTGCATCGATAACCAGATCGTTCGGCCTGCCGAATTTTTTACCGTCATAAGCGGCTGCCAGCGTCCTGATAAATTTTCCATTCGGACTCATTTCGACAATGGCACGGGCAATCAGATCACACACCGCTATATTCCCGTTTGCCAGCGGAATGGTTCCGCAGGTCTGCACATCCTTATTGAGCACTTTATGCGTACCGTCAGGATACTGTACCCTCAGGCCGCCCTCATCGCTTGTTTTCCATTTCTTCCAGAACATATAGTAGTTGGAAAAATAGAGTGCGCCGTTCATCCATGATGGCCCCTCGGTGAAAGTCAGTACCGGTTTTTCTGTCGAACCGTCATATACGAGTTCAGGTTCGGCATCACGGGGAATAATTGTATAGTATTTCGCACTGTTAGTCTGTGGATTTTTTTCGCTATCATCGTCAGGCAATGCAGCGTAGCTGAAAATTCCCAAAGAACAAGCAAAAATAAACAGAATCCGCATACCATATTTCAAAGTTTTCATGGCGAAACAGTACCCTCATATTTTTTTCGTTTTGAGATTTTTTATAATATTGCCCGTATATTCGGTTAATGCAAGCACATCGGCTCCAATATTGATAAAACGGTATCCCATCGCGACCAGATCCTCGTAGTTTTCAAGAGTTCCGACTGTCCCGGCATATTTCCCGAAAGCAAGCGCTGTTTCCACTACACGTTTGCGGGCATCCAGCAGTTTCGGATGGTTCCATTCACCCGGCGCTCCGATGCCGTGGCTGAAATCACCCGGCCCGAAAAAGAGCATATCGATGCCATCGATTTTGGCGATTTCCTCAAGTTCTTCGAGCGGTTCGGGATCCTCTATCTGTACGACAACAAAACGTTCGTCATTGGCCTGTTTGAGATAGCTTTTGAACTCGATATTGCAATATGCTCCATCGGCATTACCGCCGTCAACAGGCCGGCGGCCTAAAGGATGGAACCGTGTCATGCGTGCTACCTGCTGTGCATCATTTGCGCTCATAATGTGGGGAACCATAATACCTGCCGCATCGAGTTCCAGCGGACGGACATAGTCGCTGTAACTGCCCCGGGCAATACGAACCATTACATCTGTGTCATAAGCCTTCGATGCCCAAATCTGTTTTTCCACCACCTCCCAGTCGTTCGCCACATGTTCCATGCAAACCCATATACAGTCGAATCCCGACATAGCTACAATTTCAGCGGCACGGCCATCCGCCAGATTCAGTTTGAAGCTGTTGGCCACACCGCCGCTGCGAAGTTTCTCCAATACCCTGCTTCTTCTCATTTTCATCGGTATAATTTACTCCACATTTTAAAATTTTTCTTTACATTATCGTCAAAGATAATATACTTGTATTTATCATAAATTGCACTTATGAATTTTAACCCAATCTATTCATTAATTTTTCATTTGACGACAAACTCTTGTTATTTATCTTTAAATATTCTGTCAATTTTCATATATCCTGTCATTCTGAACGAAGTGAAGAATTTTATTTTTTGAGACTCTTTGTTTCACTCAGAGTGACAATGGAAGGATTATCTTAACTAATATTACATTGGTTTATAAAAAAATAATTTTTTATAATAATATAATTTATCACTACCATGAAGGAGTTTTTTTTATGAAAATTTGTAGAAGCCGGTTACGAACGGTTTTATCGATTATTTTTACAGCTATTGTTTTTTTCACATTTTGTTCTTCGGATGCTCCGGCGGATAAGTCCGTTATCGATATCGGTTCACGGCTTGAATTGTTTATGGATAACCATCTGATCGACTCCATGCAGAATACACGGTTGAAACTGCACGAACCCAAACAGACTGGCGTTGCCATTCTGTTCGATAAACCGTGGGAAGGCGCTTTCTGCGGCTATGCTACGGTGCTTAGGGACAACGATGTATACAAGATATACTACCGGGGTCTTCCCCTTGCAGGCGCCGACGGTTCAACCAATGAAGTGACCTGTTACGCGGAAAGCAGGGATGGCATAACCTGGGAAAAACCCAATCTCGGTTTGTTCGAGGTACATGGCACCACAGACAACAATGTGATACTGAGTAATGAAGCGCCGTTTTCACATAATTTCGCGCCCTTTATCGATACAAAACCGGGAGTGCCGCAGTCGGAGCGTTACAAAGCGCTGGCCGGCACAAGTAAATCAGGCCTTGTCGCTTTCATTTCACCCGATGGTGTACGGTGGAAGAAAATGCGTGAAGAGCCGCTCATTACCGAGGGAGCATTCGACTCCCAGAATGTCGTGTTCTGGTCAGAAACTGAAAACTGCTATATCTGCTATTTCAGAACATGGACAAGCGGTGAATTCAAAGGTTACCGCACCATAAGCAGAGCTACATCGAAGGATTTCCGCACATGGACAAAACCGGTTCAAATGGATTTCGGCGATACCCCTATCGAGCATCTCTACACCAATCAGACAACACCCTATTTTCGTGCGCCGCACATTTACATAGCCATCCCCATGCGTTTTATGCCGGGGCGAAAAGTGCTGACAGACGAACAGGCGCTTGAGCTCGGCGTCAATCCGAAATACAAAAGCGACTGCGCCGAAGCGGTGCTCATGACCAGTCGCGGCGGTTCGCACTATGACCGTACCTTCATGGAGGGTTTCATCAGGCCGGGCACCGATATCGGCAACTGGGCGTCACGAGCGGGTATGACCGCCTGCGGAATTGTTCCCACAGGCCCGGCTGAAATTTCGCTCTACAAACAAGCGCATTACGCCCAGCCGAGTACGCACCTGCTCCGTTTTACGCTGAGAACCGATGGTTTTGTTTCGGTTAATGCGTCCTACTCCGGCGGAGAAATGACAACGAAGTCCCTGAAATTCAAGGGAAATAAACTGATTCTGAACTTTTCCACATCGGCAGCGGGAGGAATAAAGGTCGAAATACTGGATTCATCGGGCAAGGTTATTCCCGGATATTCGATTGACGACTGTGATGAAATCATCGGCGATTCCATCGAGAGAACCGTCACCTGGAATAATAATTCCGATGTGAGCAGACTTGCGGGACAGCCGGTACGTTTGAGGTTTACTATGAAAGATGCCGATGTGTTTTCGATGAGGTTTAGATGAAACCTCGCAAAAGAGCTGTTCAATTTTATATGAATGATATTTTTAAAAAAAATCCCGATAAATTATCAATTTGGTGCATATTGATTAATAATATCATCGTATAAAGAAGGAGGATTTCTTATGGCGCGTATCAAAATTACGGATATTCCGAAAGAACAGAAAATCAGTAATGAAGACCTGAATAAATCAGGGGTGGAATTGTCGTAGATACAACACTCGACGATGATTTTATGCTTCCGCAGGACACTAAGCGGGGGAAAACAGGCCGTTTCAAACACTTTTTAAAACATCAAAAAATGGCATGATATTCCCATGAACCAGAAAACATTAAAACTGGCATCATAGTATATTGCATCATTTACTTGTCAGTTAAAAACAATATTTTTCTTCTGTGCACTGCGCAGTGAATCTTTTAAACATGTCCGGTGATTTTCTATAGCAATATTTTACAGTATATGTTTTTGATTCATAGTCAATAGTGTCCGTTAAAATTTATCATAATTTTGAAAAAAACATTAAACAACAAAGGATTACTGAAATAATATTATTTTCCAACATATAATTTTTTATCGTTTCGCGCCCCACGCTACCATATTTTCTTTTTTGAGTAAAAAAGAAAATATGGAAAAAGAAAAGACCATTCACCCGACAGAGGCATACAGCAGTATGCCTCTACAAATTATTAAAACGCATATTCCTCTTCGCGTTCAACTGCATTACTTAACGTTCGCAGTCTGTGCCTCGCAGGACATTTTTGAAGGGTGAATTTTTTACCCGCATCATGAGTTACCGGTTTTCCCTATTGAAAAGCTCCGAGTGAGCGTTGTTTTTTTCGGAAAAAGAAACGCAGCATGTTTGAACCTCCGAAACAGAGTGAAGGAGGTGAGTTCTGCGTTTCCCGGAAAAACAAAAAGAACGAGGATTAAAGCTTTTCATGAGGGCGCCTTTTTTTGTTACTTTTTTGGGGCAAACAAAAAAAGTAAGTTAAAATTTCTAATAAAACTTTTTTTGATTTTCCTCAAACAGTTCTGAACTGTAACAAATAAAAGACCTCGTGTTTTTGAAATTATACGAGGCCTTTATTTAATATCTATGAATTGAAGTATTATTTCAATTCATTATATCTAACAACTTCTGTTAATTAATATTCCCGACAGATATCCCGTCCATATCGCCGAAATCCTGATTTTCACCGCCCATAGCCCAGACAAAGCTGTAGTTGGTGGTACCGGCGCCTGCATGAATCGACCAGCTTGGAGAAAGTACAGCCTGGCGGTTTCTGACGGTGATGTGACGTGTTTCCTGAGGTTCACCTATAAAATGGAATACAGCGGCTGTATCGGCGAGATCGAAATACATATATATCTCAGACCTGCGTTCGTGAGTATGAGGAGCCATGGTATTCCAGACGCTGCCTTCTTTCATGAGTGTACAGCCCATAACGAGCTGTGAGCTTTTCACACCTGCCGGATGGATATATTTATAGATGGTGCGTTCGTTACATTCTTTTGAGCTGCCGAGTGTAACCGGTTCCGCATCTGCTATTTTGGCATGTGTTGTCGGAAATGCCGCATGCGAGGGATAGCTTATGATATAGTAACTGGCCGGATTTCCGGCATCGTTGCTTCTGAACTCGATATTTCTGCTGCCGCGGCCGATGTAAAGGGCATCGAGTTTTACCATTGTGTATGTCTGGTCGTCTACAACAATAGAGCCGTCACCACCGATATTGATGATGCCTAATTCACGTCTCTCCGCAAAATACTGGGCTTTCAGCTCATCGCCCGCTTCGAGTTTGAGGCCTGATCCCATGGGTACTGCCGAACCGACAATGGCACGGTCTATGTCGGAATATATAAGCGTAATCTCTCCAGGATTGAACAGGTCCTCGACCAAAAAACTTTCCCTGAGTTCCGCAGTATTCATTAATTCGAAACGCACAGGGTCGGGTGCATACCGTACTTCCATACTGATCTCCTTTACTTATTATTAAAGTGTTAAACATATATTTCATACTTCTCAGGGGAATGCAGGTTCCGATGAAAAAAGATATTCAACCTGAACGCCCCAGTCATAATTTGCAGACGATGTATCGACATCCGCAATAACCTTGAATTTTACGAAACCATCGAGACACTGAATTACAACAACATCACCTTTTGAAAGCGGCGGCGGCTGTGAATCCCATGCGTTTTCAGAAGTGTTAACGGACTTTACCGTATCTATATCTATTTTCCCAAGGCTCTGTGTACGATTCGGATCGACACGGGTTCTGAACCAGATACCGTTGGTATATCTTTCGCCGATTGGCGTCCAGGCTATTGTTTCGCCGTCATTCCCGTTTGCATTCCAGTTGGTTGTGGTGTCAGCCTTGCCCTCTGAAAAATCGAATCCCCAGTGGGTAATGGTAGCTGTTGTATAAGATCCGGATGGCCCTGTAGGATTATCATCATCACTGCATGCTGCAATTAGCATAAAACCGAACGTGGCTATACCGAAAAACAATAACAGATGTGATTTTTTCATGACTGTTTCTCCCTGCCTGTGACGTTGTTTTTTTGCTGTGATTTTCTTTTTCATAAAAAAATAAGAATTGAAATACAATTTAATTCTATTGTTAAAATAGGGAATATATGTTTTCATGTAAATACATTTCCGAGATTTTAATCAAATATTCATGTGAAGCAATTACATTTATCCCCTTAACTTATTTTTTTTCAAATATATGCCAGTATTTTGATTCTGTCCGCGCTATTTTAAGATATGTCTTGATTTTCCCGGTTATCTCAGGATGATAACCTGCGACATCGTTGTTTTCTTCGATATCTGTTGTCAGGTTATACAGTTCGATCGGCTTCGAGGGCAGATTTTTCACTGCTTTCCACTCACTCATACGGACTGCCTGTTTTGATCCGGTTCCCTCATGAAACTCCCAGTACAGAAAATCATGTTCTTTCTGCTGTCTTCCCATCAGAGCCGGTAAATATGAGATTCCATCAATATTCCCCGGTGAACTTGTTCCCGTAAGGTCTGCCGCCGTCGGCATAAAGTCCCAGAATGTCGAGACATGATTACTCACTGTATCCTGACTTATTTTACCCGGCCAGCGCACAATCATCGGTACCCGTATCCCGCCTTCATACAAATCACGCTTTATGCCGCGTAGTGAGCCGTTGCTGTCGAAGAAATCAGGGTCAGCTCCTCCCTCACGGTGTGGGCCGTTATCGCTGGTGAAAAATACTATAGTGTTTTCATCGATGCCGAGATCTTTCAGACGGCGCATCATGGTACCGATGTCACGATCCATACGGGTTATCATGGCGGCATGATTTTTCTGCTGTTGCGGCCAGTCACGATTGGCGTAGGGCTCGTCCGACGGAACTTCCATACCCTCTTTGCCAGCTTCGTTATTTGCATGGGGTATGGTCAACGCGAGGTACAGAAAAAAAGGCTGATGTTTGCTGCGGTCTATAAATTCAAGCGCTTCACGGGCAAATAAATCATGGGAATACTGAGCTCTTTCATATGCCACACCAGCGCCCTCATACCGGGAAGGTTCTACCCTGTTGCCTTCCAGAATTACCCGCTCTTCATTTCTGAACAGAAATTCGGGGTAATAATTATGGGCATGACCCTGGCACAGATATCCGAAAAAATAGTCGAATCCCTGCCTGTTGGGAATTCCAGGGGAATCAGGCCCACCGAGCCCCCATTTGCCGATGAGTCCGGTTGCATAACCGGCCTGTTTCAACATCTCAGCGACGGTAAATGTCTCGGCGGGTATGGGTTCCTGTCCCATAGGCTCGACCGAACGATTGCCGCGTATATAGGTATGACCTGTGTGCTGCCCGGTCATCAGACAGCAGCGGGATGGAGCGCAGACAGTGCTTCCGGCATAATGGTCGGTAAAACGCATTCCCTCAGCCGCAAGCCTGTCGATGTTGGGTGTCTGAATCTCTTTCTGGCCGTAACATCCGAGATCGCCATAACCGAGGTCATCGGCAAGGATAAAAATAATATTCGGTTTGCGAGGTTTTTCTGAGGATATTTGCTCCCCTTTGCCACATGAAACAACGACAAGCGATCCGGCGCCGCATGCTTTCAGGAACATGCGCCTGTTAACCCGCAACGTATTACTTTTCATGAGAATACAGTCCCCTTACTAAAGTATTACTCAATGATAATTTCCACAAGAACCGGCATATGGTCGGACGGGAATCTGCCGGCAATGCTATCCGAAATCGTCTCATGTAATAATACATCCACACTATTTTTGACAAAAATATAATCGATCGGCGCGTCACCGATTTTACCTGTGTTTTCAAAACCTGTCCATGTTCCTGACGGGCCATAATGAGGGTACCGAGAAACTGTTATGCTGTCGATCAGTATGTCAGATTTATTGCCGGATGAAGTAATAATTTTGTACGGTTCAGAGGATGGTTGAGCGTTAAAATCTCCCGTTATGACAGCAGGTGTATCCCCGGCTATTTCGGTAACTTGCGAAATAAGTAAATAGGCGCTTTCTCTTCTGGCTGTTTTTCCCATATGATCAAAATGAGTGTTGAAATGGAAGAAAACCTTCCCGGTGTCCTTATCCCTGAATTTTCCCCATGTTACGACACGGTTGCAGGCAGCATCCCAGCCCATACCCGGTTTATTTGGTGTTTCTGATAGCCAGAACGTCGAACTGTCAAGCAATTCAAGGCGATCTTTCAGGTAAAATATCGCCATGAATTCACCGGCGGATTTGCCATCGTCTCTACCGACTCCAAACCATGAGAATTCCGGCAGACGCTTTTTAAGATCATCAACCTGCCCTGATAAAGCTTCCTGAATGCCCACTAAGTCTGCACGGTGATAGCGTATGACATCCGACACAAAATCTTTACGGTTTGGCCAGGCATTCTCACCGTCATCGGGATTATTATATCGTATATTAAATGTCATAATCCGCAGAGAGTCATCAGCTCCGACCGGTATTATGTTTATGGTTATTCCCACAATAAAAAACAGTAACACCAAATATTTGAAATTAAACCTCACAGCAGTAAACCTCTTTAAAAAATGTATTCCGGGGAAAATTATAAATCCTGTCATTCTGAACGAAGTGAAGAATCTCCTATTTATTTATGGTGCTTCATTCATGCAGATATGCCAGCGCAGTCGAGGCAATGGTTTTTACTCCCACTGATATACACCGCTCATCAACATTGAACCGCTCGTTGTGCAATGGAAACCTGATCCCCATTTCATCGTTAGCGACACCAAGTTTCAGATAGTGTCCCGGCAGCCTGTCGGTAAAATGTGAAAAATCCTCGGCGGTCATAGGGCATTTATCCTGACTGATAACTTTCTCCTCTCCTAATATGTACCTGGATACAGACGTAACGATTTCATCGATATGGGGATTGTTAACCACCGGCGGGTAATAATCGTCGATAACCAGCTCGCCTCCAACATCGAGAATCTTCGACACACCCTCGACAGTATCACCGATAAGCCCCATGACATAATTCATCATTTCTTTCGACAGCGCACGGACAGTGCCGGTCAGACGGATTTCACCACCGACAACAGCCTGAACATTCCCTCCCTCAATCTTGTTGATGGTGAGCGCTATGGAATCGGACGGATCGATACGTCTCGATGCTATCTGATAAAGCGATTCGATGACTTTTGCTGCCGCAAGAATCGTATCCCTGCCCTTCTGAGGGGTCGCAGTATGCGCCTGCGGGCCGTTGAGTATTACCTGAAAAGCCGTGGCCGCCGCCATAGCAGAACCGGGGCCGACTCCAACCTGGCCTGCATTCAGGTCCGGCCAGCAATGAAGCGAGATAATCGAATCCACCTTTGGATTTTCCAGAACGCCGTCATCGATCATCGCCAGTGCTCCGCAACGCTCTTTATAGGGATTTTCTTCAGAGGGCTGAAATACAAATTTGACGGTTCCTCTGAATGTGTCTTTTATATCATTTAAGATACGAGCCACTCCCATGAGAACTGTCGTATGAACGTCATGACCGCATGCGTGCATCACTCCGTCATTCAGAGACTTGAACGGTACATCGCTTTTTTCCTGAATGGGCAGCGCATCCATATCACACCGTATCCCCAGTACTTTTCCCTTACCGAGACCGCCTTGCAGGATACCGACGACACCGGTTTTCCCGATTCCTGTCAGTGTCTCTATACCGAACTTTTTCAAATGTTCCGCAGCAAGTTTCGCTGTCCGAACTTCCTGAAACCGAAGTTCCGGATGGGCATGGATGTCACGTCTGATAGTAATCAGCTCATCGACCATACCATCTGTCAGTTCCTGTATTTGTCTGATTAATAATGATAAATCAGCATCGACATACTCTTTCATTCTTCATATCCTCCGTAAGCGATCTATGTTATCATCTTTATTTCTTGCTTATTGTCCGGAGCGCATTAAGGAAATACCTGACTTCTTCAATGGTGTTATAGTGAACGAAACTCGCCCTTACCGGCTTATGCAGATTGAAAAAGTCTTCTGACATCGACCAGTACAGTATCGACCGTATGGCAATATTGTAGTCTTCCACAAGACGTTCAGCCACCTGCTGGCCTGTTTTGCCACCGACATCAAAAGCGAATGTCGGATCACGTTCATCAAGACGGTTTGTGTCACCAAGGCCGTAAAACTTTATATTCTCCATGTTTACAAGCCCCGGCATATCGTCAAATCCGGTTAACACAGCCCGTGAAATGTCCTTTTCATAAAGGTCGATGGCATCCATGGCAATTTTCAGCATACGGATTCTGTCATTGAATTCAGTGTATTTGCCCTCATATTTATCCGCAACTCTGCTACCCAGCCACGCCAGATAGTCGACCATAGCGGTAATCGCTGCCAGTTTTGTGTGATCCGGAGTGCCCCAACTCCATCTGCCGCGGGGGTGAGCATGATCCTTTCCCGAACTATATGGTTTCATGTTTTCAAGATGCTCTTTTTTGCCATACATAAATCCCGAATATTTCGGAGCGAAACACTTGTATGACGAGACAGCCAGGAAATCACATCCGATATCCTGTACATCGAGAATGCCATGAGCCATGTGATGTACACCGTCGATCACATAATATGCACCCACATCACGGGCGATAGTTCCAATCTCTTTCAGCGGACTTTTTGAGCCGAGGAGGTTAGATGCCGCCGAAACGGTAATAACTTTGGTGTTTTCATCGACAATACTGCGCAGGTGATCCATGTCGAGCGTACCGTCCTCATGCAGTTGTGCAAAACGAAGTTCTCCGGCAACCCCACGGCGAACAAGTTCTTTCCAGGGATTAACATTGGCCAGATGTTCGTAGTATGTCGTCACGATATTGTGACGTTTATTGCATTCATTGCCTATAGCATAACTGATCTGGAAAAGAAGACTCGTTGCGGTCTGAGACAAAACGATGTTGTCACGTGAACCGGCATTCAACAAATCGGAAACCGCCTGATAACCATTCTCCTGCATCTCTTCCACTATACGGCTTTCCGGAAATGCCGGGCCAAAACTCGAACTGAATTCAAGGGATGCCTTATACATTGCATCGGCGGCTCGTTTTACGATGAGTGTTCCTGGGCCGTTGTCCAGAAACACACGTTTATTCCCCCATGGATCGGTATGTGCATATGGAAATTCTATTCCGATTTGTTTTATGAGGGTATCGTCAAAAATCATGGCGTGTTGTCTCCTAAAAAAAATTTATTTATCAGGGTATCTGATCCCATTTTTCGATGCGAACAGTCGGAAGGCGGTAATCCCCTACCTCGTTTACAAGAACCGGCCTGTTGCCTTCGTTTGCCGATTTATATGCCGCTATATTTACTCTGAGTTTCGTAAGGATATCCTCACGGGTTTCGAGCGATTTATTGGTGACAAACACCTCCTGAATATCAAGAATCAGATCACGAAGCGTCCTTTCACTTTTGCTCCAGTTCGTATTTGTAACACCCTCCAATACCGAATGATCATGGTAATATACCTTGTACCACTCTGTCGACTCTTTATATCCGCCAAGAGTTAAAACTCCCTGAATCGGAGGTTTCCCACTCCGCGGTTCATATTCGAGATGAATTCTCGACGGCGGTATACCGGTCGGGTCATATCCGGAAGAGCCATCCCAGCCGTGCAGCGACACCTTTCTGACTCCGGGGCCGACAAGAAGGTGTATTGGGTCGAGGCCGTCCGGTGCATAGGATGTATAAAAAGCGAACGATGTCGAGCCAAAAAAGGCAGCAATATTATCCCGGTTGACACGGTCATAACGCCAAACATTTTCATATAAACTTATGCTGTACGCACCTGTAAAAACTGCCGCTCCGTTAGCTTCCGCAAGATCCAGTATCTTTTCGCATTCCGGAACGCTTACCGCAACTGGGGAACAAACATAAATCGGCAGGCCCCGTTTCAGAAACGGCTCGGCAAGCTCATAAGACCGGTCGAAGTCCATGATCAGGGCGGCATCAACCTCATCGACCATCTCATGAAAGTCTTTACAGACATTGGGGATATTGCACATCTTTGCCAGCCCCTCAGGGGAATGTTTGTCGTCACCGTAATAGTCGAGATATTTTTTTACAAATTCCGGAGAGCCCTTATAGTTTTTTCTGTAATCATCACCCCATATATGCGTTACCCGCATACTCAGGTTGTTGTAATCACGGAAAATATTATTGATCACATGATTGAATGTGCCGTGAAACGCAAACGGCCCGGTTCCCACCATCCCGATATGAAGTATTTTTGCAGAATCAGGTATACTTTTCTCTGGCATAACAGTCTCCATATTTATTGATAACATTATTTAAGGGTAAACGACCAGCACAGATATTACATCTTTTAAAATTCTTATCCTTAAAATAGAATAAGCTATTTATTAAATTCATACAAGAGCTTTTAGTGATGTGATTACTTTATTTTTAAAGGCCATAACCCTCTGCCAACACACTTCTTGCGGTCACCGGTTTCTATAGCTATTATAGTAGATTACATGTCACCGTCACTCAGAGGACTTATGCTTAGCTCTTTTATTGAAGCTTTCATGTCAACCATCTCAACCGACCTTAATGTAGAATCGTCGAATTTCTTCAACGATTTCAACAAACGGTTTGTTCGTAAAGATGCTACGGAATGTCATTATGTTCTTGTGTCTCGTATCGCGATATTCGATTCATCATCTTTGCCTCACTGGGGGCTTTGATGATGACAACGATAATGGAAGCATTTAAGAACCCGGTGGCAAACACCGGAAAAAAATTGCGGATGTAATCCCGGAAAGTGAATTTTAATTTTCCTAACTTCATATAAACCTTGATTTTATCAACTGGATTATCGGTTCTATACGTTTATGGCTGTTTATGTTCGATACCGGGAAACTGACTCTCGGTCCCCCATCCTTAGGTCTGGTTTTTATATTGACAGGAGTCATAATTTTCTGACTGATTTATATTGTGCTGCAGGGAAAAGAAATGATTTTTTTTAGTTAATCTCTTTTTAATGAATAAAAAAAATTGATTATGTTTGCAATTTTATATTATTTTTTAATGTAAACTATATTTTAACCTATATCAATATAATGGAACAATGACAGATACCGATAAGTTAATATTAACGCTCGCCAAAAATAAATTAAAAGTATTGGCCGATTACTATCCGGCTCAGGATGGTGATTCGATAAAAGAAGAAGATATCCTGACCAAACTCGAATCCATGGGTGTAAAAGTCGGTATAAAAAATGATGTTATAAAAAATATTTGTGAAAGTAAAATACCGCAATACTCGATTATTATTGCCGAAGCGATTCAGCCCGGAACAGGTGAAGATGCATATATTGAACATTTCATCGATGTAACAGAAACAAAAGGTATCGAACGCGAAGACGGAAGTATTGATTTTAAAAATCGCGGGAAAGTGCCATTTGCAAAAAAAGGTCAGAAACTATATCGAAAAGTCCCTCCTACTCCGGGGAAACCGGGAATTGATGTTTTAGGCAATGAAATTCCCGGACTATTGGGCAAAGATATAAAAATGCCCATGGGAAAAGGGACGGCTTTAGACCAGGTTGATCCGAACATCGTCCGATCATCTACTAACGGAGAACTGGTGATTCAGGATGGTTTCATCAATGTTTTGGAAATCCATTATGTGCGCGGTAATGTTGATTATGAAACGGGAAATATCCAATATAAAGGTTCCGTGGAAGTTTCCGGTGCGGTAAAAGCCGGTTTTAAAGTTGAAGCCGAGGGTGATATACGAATAATGGGTAATGTCGAAGATGCCGAAATTATTGGTGGTAACGATATAACCATAATGGGAGGATTTATCGGATCCGGCAGCGGCAGTATTATTGCCGGAAGAGATGTGTATGCGAAGTTTGTTGCCAATCAGAAAATCCAGGCAAAACGTGATATAATTATTAGCGGTAATTCCCACCACGCCACGCTCACTGCGGGCAGATCGATTTTTGTAAATGGAATGAAAAGCATGATAGTCGGTGGAATATGTGAGGCGAAAAAAACGGTTGAAGCGGGTTATTTCGGTTCCAATGCTTGTCCCCATACCATTATCAAAGTCGGTAATGATCCCGAACTAATGGATCGATTGAAAACAGTCAGGGAAGAAATTGATGAAATTCAGGTATCCAAACAAAAAATTGAGAAAAATATATCCATTCTCACCAGGTTAAAATCCAACGATCCGAATCAGTTTCCACAAGAACAGCAAGAGATACTGAATAAACTTGAGGAAGCACAACAACCAATTATCCAAAAGTTAAATGAATTGGAAAATGAACGGGAATTACTGTTTAAAAAAATCAAAGAACTCAAACTAGCCACAGCAGTTGCTCATCTCGGAGTTTTTCCCAAAGTTGAGATACATATAGGAAACCAATGGTTGAAAGTTGAAGATAAACTGAGATATTCCACATTTAAAATTTTTGAAGGAGATGTCGTTCGCTTTTCACGGTAATAATATGTACGACCTATTTCAGATTAGTATCATTCGCTATTAATCCACATTTTGTAAATCAGGTTTTGTCTATTATTATTTGAATTCTCATAAGAATTAACTACCGTTTCAAGTCCATTACACAAATTTAATGCAGTTTCCAAATAACTGTTATCAGCTGCAAGTTGAGATTGTGGAGCTAGTATGTTGAGTTTATCACTTTCTTTCAAATTATAGCGGCCGAAAATGGTATCAAAATATTTTACTGCTAATTTTGCGTGAGTTGCTTCATATGTGTTTTCAAAACCATTTTTTTTAAGTTTATTATAAAATCTACATAATTTATTTATTTTTACAGGAAGCATTATAAAAGGATCATGAGTAGAGTTAATTGAAAACCAAACATTAACTAATTCATTATCAAATTTTGAAGATAAATTGGATTGTTTATGTTTTTCTTTTTGAGGTTTGAACAAACGTTTTTTTGAATTTCCTTGTGCAATTTGAATAACAGCGTTTTCCGGTGTTTTATCGTATGGTAGAATTATTTTCATTTCATCAAAAAGTCTCCAGTTATTCCCATTAATCATTACTTTTGTGATTTTCCCTGTTCC
>JAFGMP010000046.1 GCA_016927495.1 Candidatus Latescibacterota bacterium
AAAAGATATATTGAATGGTAAAATGACCAGTCTCGATGTAAATGAAACACTGATTGCACTTGGCATAAGCGCTTTATCGAATCCCGCAGCGCAACTGGCTCTGGAAAAACTGAAATTGCTGCGTGACTGTGAAGTACATCTTACCCATATTCCTACACCGGGTGATGAAGCCGGTTTACGAAAATTAAAGATAAACCTGACATGCGACCCTGAATATTCAAGCAAGAGCCTTTTTATCAGCGGGTAAGCGGTAATGAAAAAGGAGTGTGTCGAATATACCGAATTGGGTATCAAGGCATGATTGCAATGTAATCCCACTTTCTTCACTTCAGTGAATTTTAACGTATTTTTGGTATAATTTTTAGAAGAACCGACAACTGGGATATTATTTCGTATTTAATACTAATGAAAAAGCATTACTGGTCCGGAATAAGTAATGATGAGAGAACAAAAGCAATTCGTGAAATAACCAGCATCGTTGATCGATATGCTACGATTTTGAATTTTCAGAGATTTTCGGATATTTCATTGAGCCTTATGCTTGAGATAGAAGAATGCAGGTTAAATGGCTTGCAAACCAGTTTAAGAAATATAATGTCTGTGGAAGGCACGGATTCAAATCTGGTCAATTCAAAAACAGAATGCATAATTTTTTTTAATATAACTTTTACACAAGGCACAGGGGATCTGGAAATTGAAATACCTGATATCCCGGAATAAAAGAATACATCAAAGTATTAACAGCAAGGTCTTTACCTTGCCATGTGCAGAGCGTTTTTGAAAAACTGCATTATATCTCTGATAATTATTTTAAAGATTGAGAACATAATAATCCGATATATTTACTTATCAATGCGTATTTTCGCATATAAACCTTGCGTTATAAATTCCGTCGACAATACGGTTTAAAAAATTGTTATCCGAAGGTTTCACGATGAATCAATTCAATGGTATCGAATGCTAAAAAAACAATAAGGATATCTATTACTGTAATACTTATTTTTGTATTGCTTGGAATCGTTTTTTATCCGAAGCTAAAACCCATTGTTAAATCTGATTCCGGTCCAGCAGAAGGGCCACCGGCCCGCACACAAGGCATGCGCCGGAGTAGTCAGACACTGCTTGCCAGTGGTTATGTTATTGTTCCAACTCAGATGAACGAACTTATTTACAGCACGGGATCGCTGATTCCCGATGAAGAAGTAGAACTTTCTTTTGAAGCTTCGGGGAAAGTAGTTGGAATATACTTTTCGGAAGGTACACGGGTTAAAAAGGGTGAATTGCTTGCAAAAATCAATGACAGACCACTCCAGGCTCAGTTGTTAAAGTTAAAGGCACAGCGAAAACTTACCGAAGAGCGTGAATTTCGTCAGCGGCAGTTGCTCGAACGTGATGCAATTAGCCAGGAAAGTTACGACCAGGTTTCTACTGAGCTGCAGTCACTTGAAGCCGATATCTTGCTTGTTGAAGCCCGAATATCGGAAACCGAACTCAGGGCACCTTTCGATGGCATAGTGGGATTAAGAATGATCAGTGAAGGCGCGTTTGCCACCACACAAACTAAAATAGTTCGCCTTGTTAAAATCAGTCCTCTCAAAATCGAATTTTCTATTCCCGAACGATACGCCGGTGAAGTTACTCCCGGATTTCAAATTGCCTTTGTTCTCGATGGCATTCCCAAAACCTTTAACGCTGACGTTTACGCTGTTGATCCCAAAGTAAATATGGAAACCCGTACCATCACTGCCAGGGCTCTATATCCCAACCTTAACGAAGAACTGAAACCCGGCCGTTTTGCCAGTGTCAGGGCTTTATTATCACAAATCGATAATACAATTGCGATACCGACACAGGCTGTAATCCCTGAAATGGAGGGAGAAAAAGTATTCGTGTATGAAAATGGCAAAGCTGAGGAAGTGCGGGTTACACTCGGACTTCGCACCGAATCACATGTTCAGATACGTGAAGGGCTTAATTTTGGTGATACATTGCTTACGACAGCGATTTTACAATTGCGTCATAATATTCCGGTCCAGCTTGATACGCTTGTTACAAACGAATCCAATGTAGTTTCTGAGCCATGAGCCTTTCATCATTAAGTATTAAACGCCCTGTTCTGGCCACTGTCTTTTCGCTTGTTATTCTTTTGTTTGGTGTAATTGGAATGACCTACCTGGGAATCAGGGAATTCCCAAGTGTTGATCCACCCATAATTTCTGTAAACACATCTTATCCGGGTGCAAATTCCGATGTAATTGAGACACAGATCACCGAACCATTAGAGCAGTCAATTAACGGTATTCCCGGTATCCGCACACTGACCAGCCGCAGCAGCCAGGGACGCAGCAGCATAACAGTTGAGTTTGAACTTACCGTGGATATGGAGACTGCTGCCAACGATGTACGCGATAAGGTATCACAGGCTCAGAGATATCTGCCGCGTGACTGCGATCCACCTACTGTATCGAAAGCTGATGCCGATGCAAGTCCAATAATGATGATTGCTGTGAAAAGTACCCAAAGGTCTCTCCTCGAACTTTCTGAAATAGCAGAGCTTACATTTAAGGAACAATTACAAACAATTTCGGGTGTCAGTGCAGTAATGATATGGGGCGAGAAACGTTATGCCATGCGTATATGGCTCGATCCGGCTAAACTGGCAGGTTACCAGATGACCCCCCTCGATGTAAGAAATGCCATTCTTCGTGAAAATGTGGAACTTCCTGCAGGTAGTATCGAAGGTACGGCTACCGAGCTTACTATCCGTGCTTTGGGACTGATGACTACACCTCAGGAGTTTAACAGCCTTATTTTACGACAAAATGGTGACCAGATTGTCCGGGTAAGTGATATTGGCCGTGCAGAACTTGGTCCTGAAGACTTGCGTGGGATCATGAAAATGAACGGCGTACCTATGATTGCCACTGTTATAATCCCGCAACCGGGGGCCAACCATATAGAGATCGTTGATGAAGTTTACAAAAGGCTTGAGTTCATTATGAAGGATCTCCCGGATGATGTGGAATATGAAGTTGGTTTCGATAATACAAAATACATACGCTCATCAATAAAAGAGGTTCAAAGCACCATATACATTGCCTTCCTTCTTGTAGTTATTATCATTTTCTTCTTTCTTCGTGACTGGCGTACCACAATAATTCCCATACTTGTAATTCCGGTTTCTTTAATAGGTTCATTTTTCATAATGTATATCGCCGGATTTTCCATCAATGTACTGACATTGCTGGCGATAGTCCTTTCTATTGGTTTGGTCGTCGACGATGCCATTGTAATGATGGAAAACATTTATGTTAAAATTGAGCAGGGCATGACACCCCACGAAGCAGGAATGAAAGGATCGAACGAAATATTTTTTGTAATAATTTCAACTACCATTACTCTTGTTGCAGTTTTTTTTCCAATAGTTTTTCTTGAGGGAATGACAGGAAGGCTATTCAGAGAATTTAGTATCGTAATTGCCGGTGCTGTAGTCATATCGTCTTTTGTAGCGCTCACTTTTACACCTATGCTTTCAACCAAATTGTTGAAAACGAGGCACAAGCGGGGAAAGGTTTATAATTTCACCGAGAAATTCTTTGTAGCCCTGAATAGAACTTATCAGAATTCACTCGACTCATTTCTCAGCAGGAGATATTACTCATTAATAATACTCGCATTTGCGTTTTTCCTGATTTTCATATTATGGGAAAATATCCCGGCCGAAATGGCTCCTCTTGAAGACAGATCGCAGTTAAATTTGAGTATCACTTCACAGGAGGGAGCAACATATGAGTTCAACCTCAGCTATATTGAAGAAAT
>JAFGMP010000047.1 GCA_016927495.1 Candidatus Latescibacterota bacterium
GGCGCATATAACAAAAAGAAATTACAAAAATCAAGTTTTTTCATATTTTACGATAATTTTTTTCGGTAATGATACTTCAAAATGTATTGCAGTCCGAAATATTGATATATATATTGACAAATTATTGTGATTGCAATTTATTATTAAATACATAGAAAAAGATTTGGAGGAGGAAATGGAGAAAATAAAGGTTGCAATTGTCGGTATCGGTAATTGTGTGAGTTCATTGATACAAGGTATTTCATATTATAGAAATAAAACCGAGAAGGAAGCTATCGGATTAATGCACTGGAACCTTGGCGGGTATAAACCGTATGATATCGAAGTTGTAGCCGCTTTTGATATAGACAAACGTAAAGTGGGATACGATGTCGCAGAAGCTATATTTTCTTTGCCCAATAACACCAAAATATTCTGTAAAGATGTCCCCAAAACGGGTGTAACAGTCCAAATGGGGAGAGTGCTTGATGGTTTTTCAAGTCATATGCGTGAGTATGATGATAAATACACGTTTGTATTGAGTGATCAAAAGGAATCCTCCAAAAAAGATATTGTCAATACTATTAAAGAGTCGGGCGCTGATATTCTCCTCAATTATCTGCCTGTCGGCTCTGAAAATGCGGTGAAGTTTTATGCCGAATGCGCTCTTGAGGCCGAAGTAGGTTTCCAAAACAATATGCCGGTATTTATAGCGAGTAATCCCGAATGGGCTGAAAAGTTCAAAGAGAAAAACCTTCCTATTATCGGGGATGATATTAAAGCGCAACTCGGTGCAACCATAACTCACCGTGTTCTGGCAGACTTGTTCAATAAACGGGGAGTAAAACTCGAACGTACCTATCAGCTTAACACCGGCGGAAATACCGACTTTTTGAATATGCTCAATTCCGAACGGTTGAAATCTAAAAGAGTATCGAAAACCGAAGCGGTTCAATCTGTTGTCGGGCAGCGTCTCGACCCTGAAAATATTCATATCGGTCCGAGCGACTTTGTTCCATGGCAAAAGGATAATAAAGTGTGCTTTTTGAGGATGGAAGGCAAATTGTTCGGCGATGTTCCCATGAATATTGAGTTGAGGCTTTCGGTGGAGGATTCGCCAAATTCTGCGGGTGTGGCAATAGACTCGGTCAGGTGTTTGAAGCTTGCGCTCGACAGGGGTAAAGGCGGTATATTGTATTCACCCGCTTCGTTTTTCATGAAACATCCTCCGAAACAGTTTACCGACGAGGAAGCATACCGTATGACCGAGGATTTTATTGCAGGCAAACGTGAGGACTGAAACTCAAAAATAATTATATAAAATTTGACTATCGATAAAAATGCTTCGGAAAGTAGAAAGCGATTATGTCAACAGACTCGATTGAAAAAGTGAAGAAAAAGATTGAAGAACTTGTAGTCCAGTCTCCTTATCCGGAAGAACCGTTTCATTCCATCAATACGCTCGAATGGCTTCTCAAAATCGAACCCGAAGCAGACATTGCGCTTCAGATCGCTGCATTAGGCCATGATATAGAACGTGCAATACCGGAGAGAAAAATCAGCGCTGCAAACTTTGAAACTTTCGATGCTTACATGGAAGCCCATGCGCAAAACAGCGCCGATATCTTAATGGAAATTATGAAAGAGTGTGGTCTCCATCAGGAGCTTGCGGATGAGATCGCTTTTCTGGTAAGCCGTCACGAAACCGGAGGCGGCGAGCGCCTCAACATTCTTGTCAATGCTGATGTGTTGTCATTTTTTCAGGTAAGCCTGCCCCTGTATTTCGACCGCAAAGGCCCTGATATTACCAAAAGGAGAATGGTGTGGGGCTATAAAAAACTTTCGGCGGATTCGAGAAAAATGATTGAAGACATCGAATTTTTAGACGATGAACTCAGAACTCTTATTGAGGAAAGCATCGGAATCGATATATAAAGCATTATCGGATACTATGTTAGTTAACTTTATTTTACAACAGCGAACCTATTTATTAAAAAGGGGAGGAAAGAAACATGAAACGTATCTTTATCGGTTTTGTTCTGCTTATTGCATTTGGTTTGGCGCTTATCATGGCCGGCTGCAGCCATGGTGTCGATGAACTTACCACCCGTGAAATCGCCAGGGAAGAGGCAATGAAGGCAGTTGACAACTATGCAAAATCCTTCAAACCGGACAAATTCGGATTCGGTGTCGGTTGGGAAAAGGAATTTTCCTATGCACAGGGTAACAAGGTCGGCAACATGATTTTTGTCGCCGGGCAGCTTGCCCATGGCAGACAAGTCGATGATAAGGGCATGCCGACAGAATTCTTTATGGGAGATTTCGATCAGCAGTTACGGGCGACACTTGACAATATAAAGGCTGTTCTGGCAAACTACGGTGCCACAATGGACGATGTTGTATTCCTCCAGAACTTCGTCGTACCCAAAACAAGAAGCGGTAATACAGCCGGAAATTACAACCCGAGTGCCGCTAAGATCATCAGCGAATATTTCCCGAACGGCCTTCATGCGATGACATTCGTCGAAGTTCAGGGCCTTTACGGCGATGCGCAGCTTGTTGAATCGAATGCGATTGCTGTGGTCAGCAAGTAAGCATAAAGCTCATCGTTTAATTAAACCCGTTTGTCTGCAACAGGACAGCGGGTTTTTTTTATTTTATCCGTAATTCGGGATTTGCCTAATTAATATTAGGGCAGACACGCGGGTCTGCCCCTACAATGTATTGGATGCCGGGCATATTATAGGTGTAGGGGCGAACCCATGTGTTCGCCCTGTTTTTTTTTGGAATAACACACCATGTATCCTTCGAAGACCGTAGGGGCGGTTCGCGAACCGCCCCTACTGAACAACCGAAACATGGATCACGTTTATTAATGAAAGAATCCTTAAATCAAGCAAATCAAGGTTCGGATAATTACAGTCGCCCTAAAATAAAACATACTGCTGTTTGTTGTTCCCTTTACGATGTTGTTGAAAAAAGTTCTTGACAATTACAGCGGATTATATATATTGACTCTCGATATATAGAGCATCTATATAAGGTGGCATAATTTCATGAATAAAACGAATGTTGAGATTTCCAATTTACCGAAGTACTGCAACGAAGCTCTTATTCTGGCTGTTCTTGCAAGAGGAGACAGGCATGGCTACCAGCTTGCCATTGAAATTGAAGAGATGAGCGATGGATTGTTCAAATTCAATCATGGGACGCTTTACCCGATACTTCACAAGCTGGAAAAAGAAAATCTGATAAAAGGATTGTGGGAAAAATCCGACACCCAAAGAAAGCGAAAATACTATTCGATTACCCGAAAGGGGAAAAATTATTTTTACCAGCAAAAGGCAGAATTGGAGCATTTTCTGTCAACATTCATCGGTATTATAGGAGAAAAAAAGAAATGAGCAGATTTTCTCCGTTACTTCAGAGAATGAACGAACGTATTACTTTGCCTCAGCCTGAAAAATCCCGTGTTTTACAGGAAATGGCCGGGGATCTCGATGAGTTATATGAGTTATACCTGAGCCGGGGATATGACGAATTGGAAGCGCAGCGGCTTGCCGAGGAAAAAGTCGAGGCCGGTGACGAGACGATAACACTCCTGATTCAGCTTAACGATACGTTTATAAGAAAATTACTGAGGCGGTTATCGGAGCTTACACAAAAAAGGATGGAAACTATTTCATGGGTTACACTTCTGGTTTTGCTGTGTATGGCTTTTACCATGAAAATTATGAATTCGGAACTGATTTCTGACAGCATATTCGTCTGGATTCTGTCATTTCTGGCGATTTCCCTTTTCGGTGTCTCGGTTTCGAAATATTACAGCCTGTATATAAAGAAAGATCATGAAATCGAGAGGCTTCATTCGGGGCTGTCGCTGATCTTTTTTCTGGGAGCCTTAAGCTTGTTAACGGGGCTAAACGGTTTTTTCTATGAGTTGCACAAAGCATTTATAAACACTGCAAAAGAAACGGATAAAATGCAAATCTATATATCGATAGCCATTCAAAGAAGTTTGGCTTTAATTGCGGTTGGTTTCGTAATTGCTGTTTGTGCCGCTTTAGTATGGTTTATTTTTACGCTGAAGACTTTATCTATCGAACAATATGAGAAATCGATTCTTTACAGAGATTGAAACATCTAATAGAGGAGGATGTCATGTTAGACATGTTGTCCGGATTGGGGCCATTCGGAAAAATAAACATAGTAATAGCTCTTGCTGTTGTAATCATTTCATTGAGATGTGCGATTGAATTATTTATCAAAAAGAGAAAAGAAAACCTGGAACGACTTGAGATAAGAATAAATTCAACCTAAATTGAGCGATTCTGATTTTCACCGTAAAAAAATGCTGTAATTGACGCGACCGATTATTCGGTGGCCCCCGAACTATGTATA
>JAFGMP010000349.1 GCA_016927495.1 Candidatus Latescibacterota bacterium
GTACAATAATTACAAAACTTTATTATAATAACTGATTTCCTCATTTTATCCGCTTCCAGACTAAAATGACAGTCTGATTGATACCTCCCATTGGGAATGGTGGAGTGCTGAGCGTCAGCGTATCACCTTCAAACTCGTAAAGACGCTTCTGGTCAATTCCTGTCCAGTTTGGAAAGAGACTTGCCTGTATGTGGTGTATTATTTCTTTTTCATGTACTTCATACGTACCACAGTACGTGATATAGGAGTCAAAAGCTGATGTTTTTTCCGTAACAGAGCCTCCTGTCAAATCATCGGAAGAAAATTTCGGTCGCTTTTCATTCATAAGAACTACTGACATATGGCCATCCTCACCGTACATAATATAACCCTTAATATCCCTGCCCATAGGATAGACCGGTGGGCTGTCAGGATCGTCGGCATTTCGCTGTTCAGATGACTGAAGTTCCCACGTTCCGATGAATGGATTTTTTTGTTCCCCCGGCGGTATAAGCTTAAACCCGAACTGACTCATCATGTTTATTTCATCATACTTCATCCACCGTTCGACAACTTTCCCATTTTTCATTCGGAGTACATTGATCCATGTCATTCTTATCTCTTTACCGGTGCCGGGTATACCCATAAACTCACCACGGTGTGTGCCTTTGAACGAACCACGGATCATTACTTCATCTTGTTCGGTGATTATATCCTCGATTGTGTAAAAACCATCGGGGAATGTGGTTGCGGAACCTGTGATGAACTGCCTGAGGCCCTCCCGGTCAGTGGGCATCCCGGGTGGAGAAGAATGATTCACAAAGTCATCGGATACCAGTTTGTCTATATCGTCCAGGTTTTTCCTGTTCCATAGTTCATCGATATAGAGGCGGGCAATTGCTTTGTTTTTTTCTGCTTTCGACTGCTGTTCGCATCCGAGTGTAAATATAATAGCACTCACTAAGCAAAATAATAGAAGCGTGATGATTACGGTAATCCACAGCTTTTTTTTCATTGAACACCCCACTATTTTTTATTGTATAACCTCTGTAATTACTTCGCGGCATTAAGGTCGATAAGCTTCTGTACCGTTTCCTCAAGTAATCTGTTGAATGTTTCAGGGTCTTCCATCATTACGAAATGCCCGACATCCGGCATATATTTTACCTCAAAGGATAGGGCATATTTCCGTATCGTCTCTACATCTGTGGGAACTTTATCTGAATTGATACATCGTATAGGTACCTGTGCTTCCCGGAACGTCTGTAACAGCTCATCATTGTGGTAGTTACCGTTTCCTATCAATTCACCGATTCCTACCTCGGGAGGCGCAGATGACATATCGATTACAATCTTTTCTACGAGAACAGAATCTGTCGAGGGTATAAACATGTTTCGTACCATATTTGCAGTCGCTTCTGCAAAATCGTCATAAAAAGGAGCGAGATATGTATCGGTAAATTCAGGGGTATATTTTAGCTCGACGTTATGAAAAGTATCGACTCCGATTATTCCGATAATTGTATCCGGCATACGGCGTGCCGCTTCAAGAATGACTGAACCGCCTATTGAATGGCCGACCAGTATTACCTGATTCAATCCCAATTTTTTCTCAACCACCGCAATATCCTTGCCGTATGCAGGTATTGTCCACTCTTTGCGCCCCATGCCTGAATCACCGTGCCCCGGGAGATCGACCGTCACTACCGTATAGTTACGGGCAAAGAATTTTACCTGACTGTCCCAGTAACTTTTATCACAACACCAGCCGTGAACAAAAACGAGAGCCGGTTTCCCGATACCCCGTACCTGATAACTAATGGGAATACCATCTTCGGATAGAACAGTTCCGATAACAGGATTTGCAGATTGCTGTCGGTTGCAGCCGGTTATTAAAACCAAATAAATGCTACTCGTTACCAGAATAGTTAAAATTATAATGATCTTTGATTTTTTTCTCATCGATACCCTCCAATGGGATTCTGTCACTATATTGCCCTCACCCCATAATCACCTCTCCCGGATGGGAGAGGGGAATGGTTCAAACGTCCGGATTTTTACTCTTCCTCGCCCGCTTGCGGGAGAGGGGTTAAGGGGTGTGAGGGTGCAAGAAAAATCAATCCGCTCATTCCTGTATTACTACCGTGTAATTCTCCCTGGTCGGTTTAACCACAAATAAATCTTTTGTTTTGGCAGTAAATTCTTCAAAATAGGCTTTCACATTGTCGCTTTGCATTGCTTCTGCAACGCTCTCCTGATTGTTCCACATAGTGATACCGCACACCTTGCCTGTTTTTTCATCGCCCATAAAATAGAATCCGCGAAAATCTTCATACGATTTAAACAATGGTACCGACATTTCATGTTCGATTTTCACCAGATCTTCCACTTTGCCGGGTTTTACCTGCGCTTGAGTTACCATAGCGAATGTGGTTTCAGTCAGCGGTGGCATGAGTTTGTAGCCCATTTGCTGAAGTACTCCTCGATCATCAACATACATCCATTCTTCGGCAAGCTTACCCGATTCCAGACGAATAAAAGAACAGCCCGTTTCATGCAGGCTTTTACCGGCAATTCCATTTGTACCGGGAGCCTGGTCTGAAACAGTCCCCTCAAAAGTCCACATCATTGAACCAAAATTTCCATCAATGACTATCTCACCAATTGTCAATCGACAATCGGGTAATCGAATACGTGTGTTTTTTACGCTTTCTTTGAATGCATCAAGGCCGACGACATCGGCTCCGGGCGGATTATGTTTGATAAAATCTTTACTAATATGCCCCTCAAGAGCATCGATATTACCATTATTATAGGCATCTTCAGCATTTCTTTTAATTGCTGCTTTTAATACATTTATTTTTGCATGATGGCTGCAACTGACAAAGCATGCAGTTGATAGTGAAAATAAAATGAAAATAGCAGTAAATACGATAAATAGCTTGTTATTATGCATAAAAAAACCTCCTAATGTATGATTCTGCTATTAAGCACTTACCCTTTTCATTCTTCGTAGTTATTACTACTGCGGAAAATGGAGGATTTCCCCTACCAGAGAGAGGACATGGTTCAATAGCTTGGATTACGGTTCCCCCTCGCCCGCTTGCGGGAGAGGGGGTAAGGGAGGTGAGGGCATACCTTATTAATTACTCACCCTTTCGGCCCTGGATAAACCATTGGATTGGCTTTTCGCATTGCACTCACTAATTCATCGGCGGTTAACAATTTGGTAGTTTTCACCGTTTTCAGGTGACCCGCTGATATCACTGCCAGAACGCCTGAAACACAAGTGACATCATCGGGATATTCATAAACAGCAAAGCCGTCGAACTCACCAAAACAGAAATGGAGGCCGATTAGTTTCCCTCCCAGTTTCTCAATAAGGTTTTTAAGTGTGCCGGTTCTGTCCTGGGGATTTTTCACCATAGCCTGCCATGATTCGGTCGTGTAAGAGAATTGTGTCATGTAGAGAGCCATTTTATGTACACCTTTCATTTATTATTGTGGTAAGGCTTTTGTCGCCATCATACCTATTGCAACATGTCCGATATTGCTGAAAATCTTCCATTCACCGCTTTCTTTTCGAAGCATCCATACACTGCGGCCTTCAAATCTGACATTTTCATTGGTGGTCTTGTCATACCATGTACCCCAGTGACGGGTTACTGCAATAGCACCGTTGTTTTTTACGTTGACACTCACCACTTCATTGCCGCGTGTCATAGCGGATTTTTTTATACGTTCGGGGTAATCCCTGAAGTTTTCAGCATATTCGTCGAGTTCACGGGATGTTGTGATAGTTACCTGCCAGTCCTCAGGATCATAGTAATAAACTTCACCGTCGTTATGAAGTTTATGCATCGTGAAATTACCGCGGTTCCATCCGCTGAAACCGATAAAATCGGATGAGTAACAGGCTTTCATCTGCTCCGGTTTACCTTCGAGCGCACCTTTAAGTTCGCTTTCGATTACAGCACGAACTGCTTTTTCATCGCTTGTTTCCTGTGCAAAAACAGACATCGAGGCGAAACAAACAGTAAGCAATGAAATAATTAAGACGTTCCGTATCATGATAAAACCTCCTTGTCCACAATTTCAATTTCCAGGATCACATCCTCATTCATCATCACGTTTAACAGCAGCTATAGCGCACGATATCTTCCATTGACCGTTGATTTTTTTCAGCATCCACACACTGTGATGAGTTCCTTCAATAATATCAGACTCACCCATTTTCCAGTGTCGTGATACCGCGACTGCATTGTCACCATATACATGTACATGTCGAACCTCAAGAGTTGGATCGATGTTCTCCCTTTTATGTGCTCTTGATGCATACTTTTCGCGGATTTCCTTGAGTCCTGCAGCCCAGATAAGGAGATCTTCGGGATCATCTGTCATCTGCCAGCACAGGATTGCGTCCGGCGCAAAACATAACATAATCTGTTCAGTATCACCCTTGTGATGTCCCACACTCTCTTTGATAATCAGATCACGGATATCCTGCGCATCGTCCGCATGGGCAAAACAGGCACATGCCAATAAAGCCATAAAAACAACAGGACATAGTGTAGTTTTCCGATACATACCAAAACTCCCTCTTTTAATGTTACGGTTCATAAGGGATTCAGATGAATTTTGTTCTAATAGACCTGATGCTTTTCCACATTGAAAATATAGAATTCTGCATATGTATTTTTACGGTACGGTATATGTTGAGGAAATATCTGAATAACCGTCAGCGCCAAGATCAAGGGGTGATACCCGTTTACCTGAAAAAGTTCCGGTTCCTTTGATACCCTTATACCGTCCGCTGCCACTGATAAAAGTGAATTTTCCTTTTAATTCGGAAACTTTTCCGCCCTGCATAGCGGTTGTGGCTGCATTATCGATTTCGGTAAGCTGTGTGGAACCATCTTCAAATGTGTTTTTGGCGTACCCGCTGAATTTTCCGCTGCCATTGGTATAGTCGAATGTATACCAGCCTTCATACGTCCCAATTTCACCATTTTCCATTTCAACAAGACCAGCATTATGGATATAACCAACGACATGCCCGGGTGTATCGCCAACTTCAACCATTTCAGTCTTAACAATGTGAAAATACTGCCTGCTTTTCATGGTTTCGGCTTCAATACGGGCTGATAATACAGTGGATAATAAGAAGAGATTGAAAAGGAGAAAAATTGTAATAAAAACTTTTAATAACATCATTTTCCTATAGATTGCAGCCATGATTCTTTCCTACCCCCATATTAGGAAACGTTAGTAACTGTTATTTTTACTGTAAAATCTACACAAAAAAATTTTGGTAATTTATTCTAAGCGTGGTGAAAAAGTGGGAATTATGTTTTTCACCACGCTTATTGATTCTTTGCGTATTGCACCTCCTTTGTCGAGTGATGATAGTGTTTCTACTTACCCGAATGTATCGGTTTCGGTGTAACCGGTGACGGACCCCAGAGTTCCGAGTACATATTTTCACAGTACAAATGAGCCTCAGCCCAGACTTTCTTCACATCATCATTCGACATCCATGTGGCCCAGGAATTCATGTCTTTGAATTCATACGTCACCGCAACTTCATGAGAACCGGAAGCAGGACGATATCCTCTGAATTCAAGTACTCCGGGAACAGCGAAAATACGCTGAATAGCCGATTTGGCCCATGTTGGATAGTCAGAGGTTTTTTCGGGTCGGATATCCCATTTGCAGATATAGAGAACCATATTTATCACCTCCTTTCTCTGAATGGATTTGATATATACTTTCACGAGTATGCACGTCTGACATCTTGAATAAATGAATTTTGGTGTATATATAATTAGTTAATATATATAAAATGTAATAATTAGCTAAATATATATAAATAATCGATTTAGTCAAGTACAATATATATTTAAATGATGCTATTTTTGAATTAACATTTTACAGGTTTGAAGATAAATTCGAAGTATCTTACTACAACTGTGTAAACACTGTCTTCTGTTCTTCCGGACTTGAAATTACTTGCACTATAGGGAATTCATTGTCTATATTATTTAGTTAACTCTTGATATAAAAAATCGACATACATCAACATTTCCGGGAGACAGCCTGTGACCTCAGGGAAAATCAACAATATCATTGCAGCAAGCCTTTTTGTCATCATGCTTGCAATTTATCTGATGACAGTAGCGCCGACATTGTCATTCTGGGATTGCGGCGAATTTATCACCTGTTCATACATAATGGGAATTCCCCATCCGCCGGGATCTCCAATGTTGTCGCTCATCGGAAGGGTGTTTTCACTTATTCCGTTTTATGATTTCCGGGGCACCGGCCTTGAGGAAATAGCTTATCGTGTCAACATGATCGATGTTTTTCTCGGTGCTTTGACGGTGATGCTCACTTACCTTATAATGGTGCGGCTCATCCGTAAATTCAGGCCACCCACAGGGAACAAATTCGAGGATGCGATTGTCATGTTCAGCGGAATAATCACTGCGTTTATGGTGGCGTTTTCCGATGAATTCTGGAGCAATGCAATCGAAACGGAAACCTATATGCCGAGTATTTTCATGTCGATGCTTGCCGTTTGGCTGGTTCTCAGATGGGATGAGCGTAGTGATGATCCCAAAACCGTGCGCTACCTGTTTCTCGCTGCGTACCTTATCGGACTCGGGAATGGCGTTCACCTGACCGTGTTGCTCATAGCGCCGACTGTATTTCTGCTGGTGCTGTTTACCAAACCTCACTGGTTTTCAGACCACAGACTCTGGTTCTACGGTGCATTGCTGCTGATAGGCGCCGCGATGATAAAACTGTTTGCCGGACTTGAAATACTGTATTTCTCGATGGCGCTTTTCGCTTTTGTCGCTCCTTATGTACTCTACAGGCTTTATTCGCAAAGACATCCCCTCTGGATACTTGTTCTTCTCGGAATGGTATTTTGCGGTTCACTCTATATTATAGGTTTTTCGGCGTACCCTACAGTAATGGTACGAGCAGGTAAAAATCCTTCTATCAACGAAGGCAATCCCGACAACTGGGAGCGGTACAAGCTCTACATGAGCCGTGATCAGTACGGCCAGGAGAACATGTATATCGGCATGTTTACCCGTCTCGCCGAATTCAAATATCAGTTCAGTTTTATGTATCTGCGGTACCTGATACAGCAGTTTCCCAAATGGGGGCCAACAATCGAGGTGCTGTTTCATAACAACAGGTCTCCGGACAGCCCCAATCAGGATGTGAAAATCGTTGAGCCCGTATATGTTTCCGTGCTGCTGGTTTCACTCCTTTTATATGGTCTGTATACCCATGGCCGTGAAGATTGGAAACGGTTTTCCGCACTTATTGTTTTTTTCATAGTATCATCTGTCGGACTTATACTTTACCTTAACATGAAAAATCCCCAGGTACGTGAAAGGGCTTACTTTTTCCTTGGTTCGTTTTACATTATCATGTACTGGATAGGTATGGGAGTCTATGGGTTAATTACAGATGTCCGTGAGTTTTTACAGGAAAAAAACCTCTCGAACATCATTCCCGGGACAACCATCGGTCTATTCGTTATATTCGGAACGCTTATCCCGGCCGGTATATTTTCAAACCATATCGATCCTCATTACAACAATTATCAGGCACATAACCGTTCGGGAGACTGGGCGCCCTGGGATTACGGGTATAATATCCTTACATCGTGTGAAAAGGATGCCGTCCTTTTTACCAACGGCGACAACGATACATTCCCTCTGTGGTATCTGCAGGAAGTTGTAGGTTTCAGAAAAGACATCCGGATTGTAAACCTGAGCCTTATCAATACCGACTGGTATATTCTGCAGATGAAGTATGGCTATGCGGGTGTTCCGCTTGAGATATCGAAGGATATGAGGATAAATAATCTGAATCTCGATGGCTCGGGAGGGGATTTTAAATACGAACAATACGGGGCGAAAACATTACCCATCGAGTTCAGCGACGATCACATCGAGAACAGGCTCTGCGGTAAACGTGACGAGGACCTTGCGCTCCGTGTTTGGCCGGTTGAAGGCCGGGAAGTGGAAGCCGCAGGCATCAAATGGACATTACCTACATATCATGATTTCACCCTTCGGGACGGCACCAATCTCGGTATGATAAGGATTCAGGATGTTATGGTCTACAAGATCATCGACTGGATCAACTGGTCACGGCCCCTGTATTTCGCCGTAACGGTAGCACGTGAGAATAAAATCGGTCTCGAAGATTATCTGTCGATGGAGGGTATGGTGTCACGGATTGTACCGGAACGTGCGCAACCCGGAAAACCTCTTGTCAATGTTAAGAAACTCGACGAAAACGTATTTACGAAATACCAGTACCGGTCACTCACCGACGATGATATATATAAACCGCCAAATACCATAAAACTTGTCACCAACTATTTCATCGGGTTTGCACAATTATGTGAACGATATATAACGGATGGAGATAAAGAAAATGCTGTCCGAGCCGCGAAGGGTGCTATTGATTATACCGTGCATGACCTGCCTAAACGTCTCCTGCTTTATAAAATACTGGCGGCTTCGAAAATATATGACGAATTAAAACCGATGATCGAGGATGAAGTTAACGCCACGGACTTTGTTTCCGGACATGAAGGATTCATGGAAGACCGGCTTGAAGCGGCGGAACTCCTTCATATAATCGGTGAAAAAGAAAAAGCGCAGTCGATACTTGAAACGGAATACAACAGGCTCGATCTCGAGACCAGCAGGGAAAAACTCGATTTCGGAACAACGCTTCTGCAAAATTCTCTGGATAACCTTGCCCGTACATACTTCAAACAGTTAACTGTCGAGGACTCGACAAATGTCGATGTGTGGAAAGCATATGCAGCATCTCTGTACGCGTCGAGGGACTTTGAGGAAACCAAACGGGTGCTGGATCACATGAAGAAAATGGCTCCGGACGACAAGAGTGTTCAGGATATCATCGATATTCTGTCGGACCGCATGCAGTAAGAGATATGCAAAGATAAGACTTATTATGCAGTAATTTGTTCAGTGAGATGCTGTATTATATACTTTTTGTCATTTTCATTATGGGCAAAATTATACTTCTCACTGTCTACTGAAATTATTTTAACGTCTTTTTTTATATCATTAATTCTTTTCGATAGTGCTTCATCGAGTTGCTGTAAGTATTCTATGGTTATCGTTTTTTCGATTTCACGCCCTCTCTTTTGTATCCTGTTGAGTAGAATTGCATGATCACAATGCAAATGAATTAATACGTCAGGATATGAAACCTGTGAACTTACCTCGTTGTACACCGCCATGAACACTTTTTGTTCTTTGTCGGTAAGTGTTACATCAGAAAAAACAAGGTCTAACAGCAGCGAGAAATCACAAACGAACGGTTTATTCTCTTTTTTTGCTCTTTTAATGTGGTTGTAGTGTTGCAGTAAAAAAGCGATTTCCGTTTCTAACGCGTGGTCTTCGGGTTTTTCATAGAACTGCTGTAAAAACGGATTTATATCAAATTTCTCTAAAACGGGAGTAAAACCGATTTGCTGCAGTAATGCCGCTATTGTTGATTTTCCTGATGCTATAACACCGCAGATTTCGATATAATTATTTTTGCTTAATGACATTTCTTTATTCATGGCATCTTTTTATCTATTATTTTTAATAAAGAATCAATAAAACTTTCTTGTAAGGTTATTTTTTCTTTTAGTTCATTAACTTCCATATTTACTTTATCTTGAAACAATGAATTTTGATGTTCAACATTTTGAATATACGCAGAAGATTCCACCACTAAAGAATGAGTTTGGCAATACAAAGTAACTAAACTAATTATTAAAGCTATGGCTGCAATCGCACCAATAATTGAAGTTTTTTGTGTATTTTTCTTTGCTTTTTCTGCTTCTACTGCAGCATTTTTTGCTGATTCTTCAGCATTTTTAATTGCTTCAGGTATTGAACTTGCAATAGGTTTCCCTTGATTTGCGAGATTTAAATAATTTTTTAATGTTTCTCTTTTACTAATTTTTTTTGGATCAAAAGGTATATAAATTCCTCTTCGTTTTAAATCGTCTTTTTCCCCTAACCATTTATTGATTTGACTTAACTTTGTAAATTCAATATAAATAAGATCTTCACCACCTATTAATGGATACTCGTTTTTAGTCAAATTATGAATTGGTAAATGGAGTCTTCCATTAAATCCAGGATCGACAAGCGGCCCTGTTCCGAGAAGTAAACCTTTATAAACCAAAGTAATTTTAAAATTAAATCTTAGTGCAATATATTCAGGTATTCTGAAATAGGGTTCAAGAGAAACAAAAGTAATTGAATTTTTCCTTAATGTCAAAATATCACCATCATTTATGATACCGCTTTCTTCCTTATTATTTTCATCCCAATACTGATATTCACCTTTTAAAGAAACAGCATATGAAGCTGATTTAAATTTTTCTTTTTCTATATAAAAAGGATATATCATTCCCGTGGATATAATATAATCTATTATATCAGCAGTATTTAATAATGCAGGTGGAATATCAGAAAATGGATCTTTTGATTTGTATAAATTATATCTTTCTTCGGCTTCTTTGTCATTTTTTGGAAGAGCTTTTCGGATTTCTTCAAAATTATAATTCTCTATATCTGACATTCAAGTACTCCTTTTTTTACAAAAGAAGCCGGACCAATACCGAAAAAATTGATGGAGCAACCGATAAGATTTTCGATGTTTCTTACATAATCACATACTTTTTCAGTCAGATGATTATCCATACAGCATCGTGCATCGATATAATCGAGATGGTTAAGAACTATTGATGTTGGATTATTGGTCAATATTGCCTGCCTTACAACTTCGGGATGAAAACGGGCCACTCTGCGTATTTTATTGGTTACCGAAGTGTATTCGATGATGTCATTATTTGAACCTGATTCCAAAGTAACGGTTTCCCAGTCGGTTTCATAGGGCAGTGGGCCGGAATTGCCGCCAACCCTAATGGGATGCGCCCTGATTGTTAATACTATTTCATCTACATCAAACGGGCTGAGACCGGTCTCGGAAACGAATCCTGCCGCCGTTGTATCGCGGCCTGTAACATAGGGATAATGGTCGGAATGCAGGATAGA
The DNA here is from genome assembly GCA_016927495.1 of Candidatus Latescibacterota bacterium. Lineage (GTDB taxonomy): Bacteria > Latescibacterota > Latescibacteria > Latescibacterales > Latescibacteraceae > JAFGMP01. The sequence goes on from JAFGMP010000349.1 coordinate 11,100, forward strand.
CAAACCATAGCCCTGAGTACCTTCGATAATAATTCTATGGCCGCCTTGAAGATTTTCTCTCATATATGGCTTAGTTTTTTGTATATATTTTTGTAATAAAGGCTCATCTTGAGCAAACAGCATCCCATTATCTCTGCGGATTCTTCGTATAACAGCAGCGCCTGTGCCACTTCCGGTCGAACCGATTTTTTCTTTCAGGCTGACGTGTTCTTCTGCTTTATCCTTTTCAGTTACCAAAACCGCATGCGGATCGATATACAGTCTTTCAGGAGCGATTTCGGCTTTTTCAATTTCCGTCAATAATACATGTACATCTATATAACTACCTGATGGTAATACACATACCACATCGGGCAAAAGTGATGCAGTCGGTAAATGCCTGAATATAAATTTTCTGCCATGTTCGTCATAGACCGTATGACCTGAGTTGGACCCGCCCACACGAACAGCAATTTTAGCATTCTTTTCCTGTGCAAGATAATAGGCAACTTTACCCTTACCTTCCGAACCATACTGACCACCAACCACGACTGTTACCGGCATTGTGATCAACTCCTTACTTTTGAATGCTTTTCAATGTATTGTCGATTGTCGATTCAAGGTCTTTAATACCTTTTTCGTTCTTAATGGTAAAATGTGAAAGATAAAGCAGTTTGTCAACATTTCCTTCCACTTCATGCTGAACTGATTTATGAAAATCTTCTGCACTTTTCCCCAATTTAATATAACGTTCATTTCGTAATTGTAAAGGTGTATCGATATAAATATGTATAAAGTGGGGGCCAAAAAACTCCGTAAAAAATACGTGGTCTTCAGGATGCCTTAAACCGTCAATAACAATATTGCCTTTGTCCGGTAACTCGTTGTACAGCAGTTTACAGAAATTTCGTTGCCCCCCCTTTTTGAATTCCAGGCCTATCTTTTGAAGATTCTCTCTGTTAACTGTTTCGCCTTTTTCAATTAGCAATTTTTCGAGAATTAAACTGAACCTTGTATAATAAAATCCTTTCGACTCTAAAAATGCACCGGCGGTTGTTTTGCCTGTGGCTATAGGCCCGCTAAGCCCTATAATAGTTTTGTTTTTCCAGAATGTATTATCAATATTGCTATCCGGGATTATTAAAAATTCTTCATCCATATTACCTAATGCTTCAAACTTTCCATACCAGAAAAAGATTCCAACTATGGCGGATGTAATCGCGTCAAGTTCATCATGACTTATGTCATTTATTTGATAATCACCTTTTATACCAAATCTGATCAATCCCTCTTTCAACATTTTGATATCGGAACGTTTCCTCGGAATTTTCATGATATCCTGAGCCGCACCGGGAAAACTCTCGATAACAGGTACCCCCATACTTCTGAATTTATTTGCCAGTTTGATACCGCGTTCCGTCAGTTTCTGCATACTCGGTATTAAACTCGGATAAACATTGATACCCCGTTTTTTCAGAATTCTTTCACATCGTCTCATAATCCCGTAAATGTCCCGTCCGGGGTCATCATCACTCACGGAAATTCTTCCTGTTGGCAAAGATAAGGGGGAATCAATTGATACAATATGGGGGTTTTTCCTGATAGTGTATTCAATAATTTCCGCATCACTGTTTATTAATTTTGTTTGAGCCCAATTATCATTAATAAAACAGCATCCGGTCGCTCTGCTTTCTGATCCGGTTAAATCTATGCCAACAATTTTTAATTTAACATCATCCTTTTTTATGTCATTTATCGTTATTGATTTTGAACTATTGTTTAAATAGTCAATTTTATTTTTCCATAATTCCTTAGGAACCTCAAGAGAAAATCCGGGTATATTTTTATTTTTTCTGAACTGATATACTGGTTTGTTGTTCAATGGAAAGGGATTTATTTTAAGCAAGCGTTTGATAATTTCATCAAAAATAATTTCCATACCTAATACATCACGGTAGTTATATTTGATTAATGATTTGAGTGATTTCAAATCTCCCTGACGATATTTATACCATAAAATTGTGGCTGCTTTGCCATCTATTTCTTCTATGCCTTTAGGCCTTTTTATATTTATTTGTCGCTCAATTTCCTTTTGACCGCCATGAAGACCGACGCGTTTTGAAAGGAATCTTAAATCAACATGGGTTTGCGGAATTTTCAAATCTTTAATTTCTTGTTTAAGAAAAGGAATATCGAAAATCGAACCGTTAAATGTTACTATACATTTTGCATCGGACAGGTGTTTCCTTAACAGGTTGTCATTATCACCTTTAATCAGATAATGATATTTACCCTTATAACTCCAGCCAATCAATGTAATGTAGTCATAATATTTACTGAGCCCTGTTGTTTCAATATCTAAGAATAAAGTTTTTTCATAGAAAGATAATACGATTCTGTAGTATTCTCTTGAAGGTAGTTTTGATGAAAAATAATCCGAATCTTTTTCTAAAAGTGCTTTTCGCGAGGCGTCGATTTCTTGTAAAAGTGGATTTTTATAATTGTCGTTGAACAAAGAGAGTTGATAACCCTCTAAATATCTTTGAAGATCATCCCAACTGGTTATACCATTACGCCAAAAATCGTATTCCTTTATTTTGCCAATACTATTGAAATGTAAAAAAGTGGATGTTAGTATGTTTGCAAAACAGGGTATTTTTTTCATATTTCAAGGGAACTCATTGATTAAAAAATTTTTATTTTTATATATCCAAACTCCTTCTAATATACAATAATAATTTTCTATATAAGATGAAAACATATCGAAAAAAATATCATCAACTGATCCAAACACTATCTTTACCGAGCACATGGCGCAGTTCGGTGATGAGCTTTTTATCCGGTGATACCTTATAACGGTTTGCCTTGACTCGGAATGTGCCGTTTGTGGCTGTGTTGAGTTTTATCCAGAGGCTGAGATTACCGGGATAATGTTCACATATCTTTACGATTGGGTCGATTTCGGACATTTCAAGCCCCATAGTTGAAACCGCAATATTCACGGCCCTGGTTTTCTTTTCCCGTGCCGAAGTAAGTTCTTCGACTGAATTGACAAAAACGCTCGGTTGGTCGCCGTTGTCACGTTTCGAGACTGTGCCGTCGATGAGAACCAGCGAATCGACATCGACAGCGTCTTTATATGCTTCGTAAGCGCCATTCATGAGAATCGCCTCGCCGGATCCGTTTAAATCCTCCACGGTCAGTACGATAAACGGCTTGTTATCTTTTTTCCTCGTTTTACGGCCCACTGCGGTAACCACACCACCGACGGTCACGTTTGCCTTGTCGTTTTTCGTAAACAGCAGGGTGAACGGCGTCGTAAATGCGTTAAGTTCATCCTGGTAACCCTCGAGCGGATGACCTGAAAACCAGAAACCCAGCACCGATTTCTCATTTTTGAGGCGAACCATTCGTGTCCACGGTTTTACTTCGGGAAGAGATGGCGCCTCAAGTAAACTTTCCTCACTGCCGATATCACCGAACAGGCTGATCTGGCCCATTTCACGTTCACGCTGTTTAACCTGTGCCGATTCTACAGCAATATCTATACCGGCAAGAAGCTGTGCACGGTTTTCATTTAAACTGTCCATTGCTCCGGCCATTATCAGCGATTCGAGCATACGTTTGTTGAGTGATTTCAGATCGACTCGTGAACAGAAATCGAATACATTCCTGAAAAGACCGCCGTCTTTGCGTGCCGTTATTATCGATTCGATGGCGCCAAGGCCTACATTTTTTATTGCGCCGAGTCCGAACCTCACATTTCCCTGATCCACGGTGAAATGTGCGAACGATGCATTAACATCGGGCGGAAGAACCTCGATATCCATGCGCCTGCACTCCTCGATGAACTTTACGATACGGTCGGTGCTGTCCATTTCAGAGGTGAGTGTTGCAGCCATGAGTTCAGCAGGATAATGTGTCTTCAGCCATGCTGTCTGGTAAGCGAGAATAGCATATCCGGCCGAGTGTGACTTATTGAAACCGTAACCTGCAAAATGTGCCATCAGATCGAAAACTTCATTGGCATTTTTCTCGGAGATGCCCTTTTCTTTTGCACCGTCGATGAAATCCTGGCGCATTTTGGTCATGACATCGACTTTTTTCTTTCCCATTGCACGGCGTAATTCGTCGGCGGCTCCGAGTGAAAATCCTGCCATGACATTGGCGATTTTCATAACCTGTTCCTGGTAGACAATAACACCGTATGTCTCCTTGAGGATCGGTTCAAGAAGGGGATGCGGATATTGAATCTGTTTGATGCCGTGTTTGCGCTCGATAAAATCATCCACCATGTTCGAACCAAGAGGTCCGGGACGGTAGAGGGCATTCATCGCTATAAGGTCGTCAATACAGGAAGGTTTGAGTTTTCTGAGGTAGTCACGCATTCCCGAGCTTTCAAACTGGAAAATACCGACAGTTTCACCCTGACCCATTATATGATAGACACCCTCGTCATCGAATGGAAGTGTGTCAATATCGATATTTTTACCGGTTGAGTTGATCATATCGACAGCGTCTTTAATCACGGTCAACGTTCGCAGACCGAGGAAATCGACTTTGAGACACCCGATCTTTTCCACATATTCCATGGTGTATTGACTATTGATATCATCCCCCTGTTTATACAGAGGCAGATATTCCGTACAGGGCCCCGGTGTAATGATAACGCCCGCAGCATGTGTTCCGGCATGACGGTTAAGGCCTTCGAGAATAAGTGCGTGACGGAACAATTCACGGTGGGTATCGTCTTTTTTCTCAAGTTCGCGGAGTTCTGGAACAAGTTCCAACGCTTTGCTTAGTGTCATTTTCAGATCGGTGGGTATCAATTTGGCAATCACATCGACCTCGCCATAAGGCATATTAAGCACCCGTCCCACATCTCTGACCACTAACCGTGCTTTCATCGAACCGAAGGTGATAATCTGACAGACATGATCTTCACCATATTTATGTTTTACATAATCGATCATTTTACTGCGGTCGCGGTCTGCATAATCGACGTCAAAATCGGGCATACTCACACGTTCCGGATTGAGAAAACGTTCGAAAATCAATCCAAACTGCATAGGATCGAGATTCGTAATGCCGATAGCATATGCAACAATCGAACCTCCGGCCGAACCACGTGCGGTTCCCACAGGAATATTCATCTCCCGGGCAGCTCGGGTACAGTCGTATATTGCAAGGAAGTAGTCCGAAAACCCCATATTTTTGATGATATCCAGTTCGTAATTCATACGGTCACGGTATTGTTCGGCATTTGCACCGTATCGTTCAACAAGACCAATCTCACTTATGTGGGCAAGGTAATCATCCGCATTACCCTCGAAATCCAGCGGTACATCGAACCGAACCGTGTTGTATGTGCCTGTTTGAATTTCAACATTGCAGCGTTCGGCTATTTTTACCGTATTTTCAATAGCTTCGGGATAATCAGCAAACAATTCCTTCATTTCATCGGGGCTTTTTAGATAGAGTTCGTCGGTCTCCATTTTCATACGGTTTTCGTCATCAAGAGTCTTCCCCGTGGATATGCACAGCAGAATCTCGTGCGAGTCGGCATGCTCTTTTTTCAGATAATGCGCATCATTTGTCGCAACAAGGGGAATACCTGTTTTCTCTGATAGCTCGACAAGACCTTTAATGGCGGTCTCGTCTCCTTCGATCCCGTGATTCTGCAATTCAAGGTAAAAGTTGCCTTCCCCGAATATTTCCCGATATTCTTTAGCCGTTACTTCGGCCTGGTCAGGATGTCCCTGAAGAATGAGTTGAGGTATTTCGCCTTTCAGGCATGAACTGAGAGCAATAATGCCTTCACTGTACTCACTGAGGATACCTTTATCGACTCGCGGATGATAATAGAAACCTTCCAGATATCCGATTGATACGATTTTCATAAGGTTGCGGTAACCCTGATCGGTTGCGGCAAGAAGAACAAGATGATTTGCTCCGTCGTTATTGCCCCGGGCAGCTTTTTTTGAACGCCTTCCTTCAATCGCAACATATATTTCCGATCCGATAATCGGTTTTATACCTGCTTTTTGAGCCTTGATGTAAAATTCGACAGCGCCGAACATATTGCCGTGATCGGTAAGAGCCGCTGCACCACAACCCCATTCAGAAACTGCATTTATATAGTCGTCGGGTTTAATAGCGCCATCGAGAAGCGAGTACATGGTATGTGTATGCAGATGGACGAAACCGCATAAATTTTCCATAGTAATATCTTTCGTATTTATTTGTTTTTACAGGGATTTGTGTAGTTATTTTACCGCACATGGCGTGGATTCACAGCCTTATTATACAATATATTGTATCTTATGAAGAAAGCAAGCAGGGAAATCATTTTTGTTTATTTTATAGTTAAATACAAGCCACTATTTACGTTTTTTAAAAAATATTGTATATCCTCAGGTGTTTTTTATATATATTGTGTAGTGTGAATATATCTGAGTAATTACACAAACCGTTCAGGCGGACAGGAGGCTCTGATATGAGTCGGGGTATCGGAATTCGATACAACAAGCATGGAGTACGGCTACTCAGTCTTGACCGCAGCGAAAAGAAACTAAAAATTACCGGAATTGCTGCCGGTCCTCCGGAGGAGACGCTTAATACATTTCTTAAGTCAAAAGTTACTTCCGATGAAGATACAGCTATTACAATCGGTCTTGGTCCCGGAGATTTTCTATCCTCAACCATTATCCGCGAAGGTGATATGACCGGAACGAATATGAAGGAACATCTGCATTGGGAAATCGAACGAAAAATGATATCGAGTCCTTCGGAATTCATTTGTGATTATTTTATAACAGATACTGTAGGTTGTGTTTTTGCCGGTAATCGCAGCCTGATTGGGAAAAGAAAAGAAGCGCTTTCGGAATTTGTGACGCCGGAATTTAAAATATTTACCGATGTCGAACCTGTAGCTCTTTATAACGGAAGCGAAGGCGCCGGTGAAATCGAGAATAACACAATTATGTTTATTTCCATTGAAGCTGAAGGTATTTCTTCACTATTAATTAATAACGGCTCGCTCAATGATCTGGAATCGGTTCCTTTCCAGGAAGACGAATTGATAAAAATCATACCGGGCCTTGATAGTGAGGGCATGAATAACATCGACGATGCGACTGTAGGACGCATTTCCGGTTATATAATAGATTCATTGAAAAGACTCACATCTTTTGGTGAGTATAAAGATAAATTAACTCCAAAGAAACTGATACTATCGGGCGGAGGAGTGTATATTGGTGATTTAACGGAAGTTGTTGGCAAATCAGCGGGTATTCCCGCTGTTATTTCCAACCCGTTAAAACTGTTAGCTCCTGAAAATCGTGAGGATCGGCCTGAGCTTGCCGATATGGGAGCAGCGTTTACAACCTGTTTCGGGCTTGCGCTCAGGGCATTGGAGGACTGAAACTATGATGAAAATCAATTTGTCTGATGACAATGGCGAAAAAGACAAGAATGGTGGGGAACAGACACAGATACCATATTCCGGGATGGAAGAACCGATGCTCGGTGAAACGGATACCGAAAGTATTATGTTCAGCAGCGACATAACGGCAGAGGATGAAGAACCGCACAAGGCAGAATATACAACGAGAAGAACAAAACTGATGGTTCCGCTTTTAGCAGCACTCCTCGTCCTACTTGTCGGTGCAGTCGGTTATCTTCAAAAAGACTTTATTCTCGGATTATTCACACATGAAGCGCCTGTAATTGAATCGGTTGCTCCACCACCGCCACCGAAACCTGAGCCTGAAGTTGTTAAAAGTGAACCTGATCCCACGTTTGTGGCTTTGAACAGTATCGGTGAAGCAGTCATGTCTCATCTGTGGTTAACATCAGCGGTGATTCAATATGATGGTACATATAACATCAAAGGCATGGCATTTACATATGAGGCGATGACCGAAACGCTCAGCATGCTCGAAAAAAAGGGAACAATTACTTCAAAAACCATACAGGGGAAAATGAAATCCTCCGAGGCTGTTTACCAGTTCAACATTGACGGCGTTCTCAGTAATATCAAAGTTCCTGAAATACTCGATACCATACCGCCTGATAAACTTGTTGCCGCTGCCGAAACGGTAAAGGTAAACGAGAAGGAATTCGGTATCAAATTCTCGAAGTTACCGGTAGCGGGCCGTATGTATACCGACCGTGATTTGCCTTTTAGTCTCGAGGGTTCATATGAGGGACTGAAGAACGCTATCAGGGCTTTATGCCCGGAGGGTGGCAATACGAGAGTTTTCCGTATAACTATTGCTCCGTTGTCTCCCGGACGGTCTTTTGACAAGGTAAAGGCATCATTTTCTCTCAAAACGGTATCGTCGATTTAAAATGATCAGAATAATCGGTGGGATGTTTCGAGGCAGAAAACTCAGGACTCCAAAAGGGCTTGCGACGCGGCCGGTACTCGGCAGGATACGTGAAGCCCTTTTTAATGTTATCGGGGATATTGGAAATTACAGAGTGCTTGATCTTTACTCGGGAACCGGTGCAATCGGCATCGAGGCGCTTTCGAGAGGGGCGCAATCGGCAGTGTTTGTGGATTCCGGATTTCGTCAGTGCACAATAATACGGCAAAATCTTTCGGATTTGAACATTTCGGAAGAAGTAATAAAATCTGATGTGATCCGCACAATTGTAAAATTGGACAAATCAAACAGACAATTTGATTTTATTTTCGCCGACCCTCCATATGAAAAAGGGCTCGGCCTTGAAACTCTTGAAACTGTCAGCGAGAAAAACATCCTTGCCGAAAAAGGGATTTTGGCTTTAACTGTTCGGAGTTCCGAAGAATTTCCTAAACTTTCCGGTCATTTTGAACAAATTTTTAATCGCTTATATGGGGATACACGCCTTATATTATATATGAGAAAGAAAGTATAATTGTAATTGAATTTCAGGAGGTTAATGCTGACGTGAAAATTGCCTTGTATCCGGGGACTTTCGATCCTATAACCAAAGGCCATATGGATGTTATTACGAGAGCGCTTCGTATTTTTCATAAACTTGTCGTTGCTGTTGCCCTGAATCCATCGAAAAAACCCCTGTTCAGTTTTGAAGAACGTACAGAACTTGTGAAAAAAGTAATCGAAGCCGAAAACGGACTGGACCGTATCGAAGTAACCGGATTCGAATGCCTGACCGTAGACCTGGCCCGTAAAATCGGCGCCACATCCCTTATCCGCGGACTCCGTGCTGTTACCGATTTCGAATATGAACTTCAAATTGCACTCACCAACCGTCAGTTATCGAAAGATATCGACAGCGTATTTCTTATGCCCTCGGTGGAATATATCTATCTGAATTCGACTGTGGTCAAGGAAGTTGCCAAACATGGCGGCGATGTTAGCAACTTTGTCCATGATATCGTTCTGCACAAACTCCTGGAAAAATTTCAACAACCGGAATAATCGATTTATCGGATCAATACGTATTTCCGGACACATAGAATATAGATAAAATAAATCATAGTAGGGACAGAATATATTCTGTCCCTACACTGTCAAAAAAGTGAAATTTAGAGTTTAATAAAATCAATTAACTCTATAAACAATTATGTACCTATCCAGAAAGATTACTAATTAATGATACCAACCAAGTTTACCCGAAAACTGAAAAAATTACTTGGCCATGAAAATGTCCTGACAGATGAAAACGAACTTGTGGCGTATTCCTACGACAGCCAGCCGCAGCAGGCTCTGCCTGATGCTATGGTTCTGGTTTCAAGCACAAATGATATTGCCGGCACGGTTAAGCTTGCGGTTGAATATGGCATCCCAATAGTAGCTCGCGGTGCGGGAAGCGGCATGACCGGGGGAGCAATTCCGGAACGCGGCGGTATTATCGTCAATATGGAACGCATGGACCGTATTATTGATATCAGTGTCGAAGACCGTATCGCGTATCTCCAGCCCGGAGTAATAACCGGAGATTTTCAGGCTGTGGTTTCGGAAAAAGGCCTCTACTATCCTCCTGAACCGGCATCGTCTCAATATTCTTCCATCGGGGGGAATGTCGCCGAGTCGGCGGGAGGACTCGGTTGTGTTAAGTACGGACTTACCAAACATTTTGTGGCGGGACTTATTTTCGTAACGACCGGTGGAGACGTTGTTAAAACCGGTGTGTATTCGGACAAGGATTCACCCTTCGATGTCGGCGCTCTAATGCTTGGATCCGAGGGAACGCTGGCAGTCATTACCGAAGTTGCGGTTCGCCTGATCGATTTGCCGGAAAGCAGGGTCACGGTGCTTGCCCTTTTCAGGTCGCTTGTCGAGACGGCACAGGCTTCGAATGCGGTGCTCATGTCGGGCGTAAATCCGTCAGTGCTGGAGTTTATGGACAGACGCTGTATCGACACAGTCCGTGAATACGCCGAGGTCTCCATACCTGATGACACGGGAGCGCTCTTAATCGCCGAACTTGACGGTGACACGACTGAAACCGAAACCGGGCATAAAATATTGCTCGAAACACTTCAAAATCTCCATCCGCTTGATCTGAAAAGCGCCCGTACGGAGAAAGAACGGAATGCTCTCTGGAAGCTCAGAAAGTCACTCTCGCCTGCGATTGTCAAAATTGCTCCGCTCAAATTCAATGAGGATATCTGTGTTCCTTTATCCCGTATTCCCGAAATGGCGGCATTTGTAGAAGAACTCGGCAAACGTCACGATGTACAGGTGGTGACTTTCGGTCATTCCGGTGATGGCAACCTTCATGTCAATTTTATGACTCACTGGAAACGGCCCGATGAGATTGCACGGGCAAAAACAGCTATCGAAGAATTATTTCGTGAGACCGTAAGAGTGGGGGGAACGCTTTCAGGTGAGCATGGTATCGGCATTGCCAAGCGCCCGTACCTGAGTATCGAACTCGACGAAGCGACCATGGAATTCGAAAAACGGATTAAGCACGCGTTCGATCCCGGAAACATCCTGAATCCGGGGAAGATTTTCCCGGAGTAAAAAATAGGGAAACGGACGTGTCGTGTCGCAACAATCTTTTCTGCGAAGACAAATCATGCCAATCCTTTAATCATGCGAATCATGTTCATACAACACAGGATAGACACAACAAGAGCAACCACAGGGGTTTGCCCCTACAAATTCTTGTCCCTTGTCCCTTATCCCTCGTTCCTGTCTTTGAACTTTGAATATAAAAAGAATAAGAACTCGACGTATGTTTCTTCTTTCTTTCCTTTGTTCTCCTCGTTCATTATATTACTAATCTTAGCGCAATAATGTACAATATTATGTATGAGCTTGAACAAACGTATTAATTCCATAATTTTCAACACCATAACCCTGTAGTTAAACACAGGAGCAATAATGGGACAAACACTTGCTGAAAAAATTCTGAGCGAACATGCCGATCATAAGGTTCGTGCAGGAGAACTTGCCATAATAAAGGTAGATGTATGCCTGACACAGGACGGCACAGGTCCTCTGGCAGTCCGTCAGCTCGAAAAACTCGGTATGGTTAAAGCCGCAAATCCCGACAGGACAGTGCTTTTTATCGATCATTCGGCACCATCCGCAAGAAAAGAGCTTTCCAACGACCATATGCTGCTCAGGCAGTTCGCAAAAAAAACCGGCGCGCACCTGTCCGAAATCGGGGACGGCGTCTGTCATCAGGTAATTAACGAACGCTGGATAAGGCCGGGAGATGTGCTCATCGGCGCCGATTCGCACACCTGTACCGGAGGGGCTTTTGCAGCTTTTTCCACAGGTATGGGGTCGACCGATGTAGCCGTCGGCATAGCGCTGGGAAAAACCTGGATGAAAGTTCCCGAAACCATACGAATCAATGTTAACGGAGAATTTCCCAAAGGTGTCTATGCCAAGGATCTGATTCTCCACTTAATCGGGCAGATAACGGCTGATGGCGCTACCTATAAAGCTCTTGAATTCGGAGGTCCTACAATCGATGCCATGCCTCAGCATGAACGTATGGTGCTCTCCAATATGGCGGTTGAAGCGGGAGCAAAAACAGGACTGATAGCTTCCGACAGCAAAACGAAACGATTTCTCGAAGCATACGGCAGAGGAAACGAATTCCGTGAGATTTATCCCGATCCTGATGCGGTATACGAGCAGATAATCGACATCGATGCATCGAAGGTAGTCCCGATGGTGGCGTTTCCGCACCGTGTCGACAATGTAAAGACCATAGATGAGGCAAAAGGCGAAAAGATCGATCAGGTTTTTATCGGGACATGCACCAACGGCAGGCTTGAAGACCTCAGAATCGCAGCCGGAATCCTGAAAGGCAAGCAACGTCACCCCGACACACGGCTCATTGTGGTACCGGCCTCGCGAACCATATACGGCAAGGCTATCGAAGAAGGACTCCTGACTGTTTTCAACGACTCCGGAGCATCGATCAATACTCCGGGCTGCGGCCCCTGTGTGGGAGTTCACCAGGGTATTCTCGGCGACGGTGAAAAGTGCCTGTCCACCATGAACCGTAACTTTAAGGGCAGAATGGGTAATCCTGAAGGCTTCATTTTTCTCGCAAGTCCCGCAACCTGCGCCGCGAGCGCAATTGCCGGGGAAATTGCAGATCCGCGGGAGGTATCATAATATGTCATTACAAGGAAAAGCATGGAAATTCGGCGACAATATATCGACAGACCTTATCGCACCGGGACGTCTTTTTCATCTCAGGTCGAACCTTCCCGAATTAGCCAAACATGTGCTTGAGGATGCCGACCCGGAATTTGCTTCGAAAGTACAAACCGGAGACTTTGTCGTAGGAGGCAGTAACTTCGGTCTCGGTTCCTCACGGGAGCATGCGCCTACAATTATTAAGCTTGCCGGTGTATCGGCGGTAATCGCATCATCGTTTGCACGTATCTTCTACCGTAACGCCATCAATGTGGGGCTGCCCGTGATACAATGCGATACGGGTAACATTGAAGCGGGCGATCTAATTGAAGTCGATCTTGCCAACGGTACCGTAACCGACATTACCCGAAACTTTACACTGACATTCCCGCCGCTGCCGGGAATTATGAGGACAATTCTTGAAGATGGCGGACTCGTTGCGCATCTGCAAAAACATGGAGACTTTACACTTTCAACTTAATCATAAATCAAAGGAGTCAACGTGGATTTCAGGCAACCCGAATATGATACGGACGGTAAAAAAATTACTGTTAAGTATAACAGGCTTCTTGTTCCGGATAACCCGATAATTCCATACATCGAGGGTGACGGCATCGGGCCTGATATATGGAATGCATCCAGACGTGTACTTGACGCAGCCGTAAAAAAAGCTTTCAATGGCGAAAAGGAAATTGTATGGACTGAAATCCTTGCCGGGGAAAAAGCCTATGAAAGAACAGGGAAATGGCTTCCCGATGATACACTCAAATCGATAAAACATTTCATCGTGGCGATTAAAGGTCCGCTTACGACTCCTGTTGGCGGCGGTTTTCGCAGTCTTAATGTGACCATACGTCAGAAACTCGATCTTTATGCCTGCGTCCGGCCGGTACGTTATTTTAAGGGAACCCCTTCACCGGTATGTGAACCGGGTAACATGGATGTGGTTATATTCCGTGAAAACACCGAAGATGTATATGCTGGTATCGAATGGCAGCGTGCATCGGAAGAAGCGGTTAGCATCATTAAATTCCTCAAGGATTCATTTGACGTTGACATCAGACCGGATTCGGGTATTGGCATAAAGCCCATGAGCGCAACAGGCACAAAACGGCTTGTTCGTAAGGCAATCGAGTATGCGCTTGATAATAAACGTACTTCGGTTACCCTGGTGCATAAAGGCAACATTATGAAATACACAGAGGGCGCTTTTCGTGACTGGGGTTACGAAATTGCCCGCGACGAGTTTCCCCATGAGACAATCCCGGAATCCGAGGTCTGGGAAAAGTACGATGGGAAAGCGCCCAATGATCGTATTGTAATTAAAGACCGTATCGCTGATTCCATGTTCCAGCAGATTCTGACAAGGACAAAGGAATATGATGTGATTGCAACCCCGAATCTTAACGGAGATTATTTGTCGGATGCTTGCGCTGCGCAGGTAGGCGGAATCGGTATGGCTCCTGGCGCAAATATAGGTGATTTTATCGGCGTTTTCGAGGCTACACATGGTACAGCCCCAAAATATGGCGGCAAAAATATGGCGAACCCGTCATCGCTTATCCTTTCCGGATGTCTGATGCTCGAATATTTGGGCTGGGCTGAAGCGGCGAAATTTATTTACGCATCGCTCGAACACGCTATCGAAAATAAAACAGTCACCTATGATCTCGAACGGCTTATGGACGGGGCTACGAAGCTCTCAACCAGCGAATTTGCCGATACGATCATAAAAGGTTTATAATACATGTTTATCGATGAGGCACGTATCTTTATTAAGGCCGGGAACGGAGGCAACGGTTGTGTCTCATTCCGCCGCGAAAAGTTTGTACCGAAAGGCGGCCCCGACGGCGGCGACGGCGGCGATGGTGGCAACGTTGTATTCATCGTTGATCCCAACGAAAATACCCTTATAGCATTCAAATATCGTCAGCACTTCAAAGCCGAAGCAGGGAAATCCGGTCAGGGAGCCAACAAACACGGCCATTCCGGCGAAGATGTTGTAATTACAGTACCTCTCGGCACAATCCTCCGTGATGAAGCTACCGGCCAGATACTTGCCGACTTGTCGGAACCCGAGGACCGTATTGTCGTGGCGAAAGGTGGCAGGGGCGGCAGAGGAAACTCACGTTTCGCAACTTCCACAAACCAGACACCGAGGCGTGCAGATTCGGGGAAACCCGGTGAAGAAAAGACCCTCTTTCTCGAATTGAAACTTCTTGCGGATGTAGGGCTTGTAGGATTTCCCAACGCCGGGAAATCAACGCTGCTTTCCAGGGTTTCTTCCGCACATCCGCGAATCGCGGACTATCCCTTTACAACGCTCCAGCCCAATCTGGGCATAGTAAGTTATGCAGAAACGAAAAGTTTCGTCATGGCTGATATACCGGGTATTATCGAAGGTGCGCATGACGGCAAAGGTCTCGGATTTCAGTTTCTGCGCCACATCGAACGCACCAAAATACTCCTTTTTCTCATCGAATGTTCCGAGGAAAATCCGGTTGAGGCATATCATAAACTTCTCAGTGAGCTTGAGCTTTTCAGCGATAAAATGATGAAAAAACCGAAGTTTCTGGCGTTCACGAAAACCGACCTGTATCCGGCCAACAGCGATGTATCCATACCGGATTTTGGTGAAAATATCGAGGTTTATCCAATTTCGGCTGTCAGCGGCAATGGGATTGACCGGTTGATATACCGCCTCGGAGAAGAAATAAATACTCTGAAAACGCAGGTGTAAATTAATCCAAAGAATCTTTTGTTAGGGCAAAACCAACTCAAACGGTTCCATGTCCGCTTTCGCCACGAACATTTCTGTTTTGGACTGGTCTTTTTGAATCATAATACGGTATTTATTCCCGACTTTGAGGCCCGGAATCGAAAACGAGCCGTTTTTACCCGATACAGCTACTGAAGTACTCATACTTTGGCCGGTTACATTATCAATCATTAACAGAGAAATTTCAATTCCGGCAGCAGGAGAGCCTTGCGTATCGATTACTCTGCCTTCAATATGGGTTGTATCGTATTTCTCCATCAGAATATCAACAACCATATCGGGCTTTACTACTAAAATATTTGTTGAAGCTTGTAATTGAAGCTCTTGTTGTTCTGCTGTAATTGTAATTTCATGCCCTGCTTGAATACCGGTTAAAGCAAAATGCCCTTTTCTGTCGGATCTCGTACCGACATTTCGCGGCGCTGAAGCCGTGATAACAGCATTTCCTACCGGTTTACCGTCAACCGTACGAACAAATCCCTGTATTTCCTGACCTTTTTTCATTAGAAAATCCAGACCGGTATAGGTTTCACCCTCGACAGCATCAATTAAAATTTCTTTATCCGAAACGAGTTCATATCCCTTCTGTGAATGGCAGTACAATCTGATCTCACCCGGCTGAACACGTGTTTTAAACTCGCCGTTTTCATCCGTAAAACCTCCTCTGCCAATGAAAATGTCAGGAATCGGCTCACCGGTATCATTATTTATTACTTTACCCGAAATAACAGCGCCTTTAATCAATCTTACTTCAATATTATCGGTGGTCTCTCCTGCGGTTACTTTAACATCTTCAACAAGTTCACTAATAAAGTCGGGAAACTTATCTTTTGGTATCATTCCTATTTCGTAGGTGCCTTCTTTCAGGTTTGTAAAGAGGAATTCCCCGTTTTTATCCACTGTCGATTCCGCGCTTTCTCCCATCATACTACCGCCAATAGCAATGAGAATCATGCTGTCATTCTGTTGGGCAAAATCACCAAAGATAATCTTCCCTTTTATACGGCTTTCCTTCTCAAGCGTAATCGGTATACCGTCGCTACCAGCCTGTACACGCTGGTTATAATACTGGGCATAACCCGGCGCCTTGACGAGAATGTTGACCGCGCTTTCCTTCGGGAGATGCTTAAGTGCAAATTTACCGCTTCTGCCAGTAGTAACCGATGTTCCGGGCAAAGCTCCCTCAATGTAAACACCGTTTCCAAATGTCCGCGGACTCACAGCGTCCATCCTGATAGAGCCAATATTTATCACCGCATCGCGTATCGGTTTCCCTTTTGTATCCCGAATGATGCCGGTAATGGTATCCTGTTCATCGAGTGTAATAACGATACCGCTTAATTCATCATCCTTATATAATTTTACCCAGCCGACGGAATAGTCTTCATGCAGCGCCGCAATATTTAATGATTCAAGCTCTTTTTGGGGCAGTTCGTCTTGTTTGACCTCGAATGAGAATATGCCGTCACTGCCGGTTTGTGCAATTTTTTCACAGGATATATCAACATTAAAGTAACTTCCTGTTTGATGAAATACAAAGATATCGGCACCGTCGACAGGGTTATTTTCATATATAACAGAACCCGACACTAATGTTGTCGGCCCGTTAACCTGTTCTACCATTTCGGTTTCAGAACATGAAAGGAACAACACCGTCATCATACTGAAAACCGCAAGCAATATTATCTGTCTTGGCATTGTATTATCCTTAAATTATGGTTGGGGAAACCTATAACTCTATAATTTGTTTTCCGGTTTTAGGTATTATTTAATATACAGTAAATAACCGATGTGTCAATGCATATTTTCATCAGTGCAGTGATTGCAACTTTATATATTAACGTTATACATGGATTCTTTGCTATTTTTTCAAAAAACAGTTTTATGAAAATTATTCAATGATTATACTGAACACTGTTAAATATTTTAAATTCAATGGAGAATTATGAAACAAGAATACGGAGATGTTCTGGCGCTGTTCGGTGTATCCGGAGTCGGGGCCAAAACCTATACACGGCTGATTGGGCGATTCAGCTCGCCTTCAGCAGTATTTTCGGCATCGGACAGGGATTTGCTCGCAATGGAGGGAATCGGCCCTGTCATTCTGAAAAATATCAGAACGTTTGATCGCAGTGCATTTGTTGACGCACAGGAAAAGCTTATGGAAGCCTCCGGTGTAACGCTCTGTACACGGACATCGCCCGATTATCCTCCGCTCCTGAATGCCTTTAAATCCGCGCCGCCCGTTTTATTTGTTCGTGGTGATGTAAAAGCGCTTTCACTGCCCTCGCTTGCATTTGTAGGTACTCGCAAACCGACCGATTACGGTGTAACCATGACCCGTGAGCTTGTCAGGGGTACTGTTGAAGCAGATATGTGTGTTGTCAGCGGCATGGCAGCGGGTATTGATTCAGCGGCACACCGGACTGCCCTCGATAACGGTGGCAAGACAGTAGCGGTGTTAGGATGCGGAGTCGATATCATCTATCCGGAATCAAACAGGAAATTATCTGAACAAATTATGCAATCCGGTTGCCTTGTGAGTCATTTCCCAATGGGTATTTTCCCCGACCGAGGTAATTTCCCCGCCAGAAACGCGGTCATCACCGGACTTTCCCTCGGTACAGTTGTAGTGGAGGCGCCGAAAAAAAGCGGGGCTCTTATCACAGCCGAACTGACGCTTAAAGCGGGGCGCCCATTGTTTACGGTTCCGGGCAACGCAACTTCTTTAACCAGCGAAGGCACCAACAACCTGCTGGCACGAGGGGCGATTCCGGTGCAAAGCATCAAAGACGTACTCACCGCACTCGGGAAACCGATTCCCCCAACGGTTAAATACTCCAAACCGGTCTCTCTGCCAAAAAAACGTACCGTACTTCCGGGTCGTGCCGGAGACATACTTAAATATCTCGATAACGGCCCGCAGCATGTGGACGTGCTATGCTCAAAACTCAAAATACCTGTTTTCGAACTGCTCAACGAGCTTACCATGCTTGAAATCAAGGGGTATGTGAAACAAAACCCGGGGAAAATATTCGAGATACTCTAAAATCATATGATTTTATGTCTTATCGCGTTCCCGACTTAATTCTTATAAATAATTATACAACCACAATCCATTCCGTACCATAGAGACACCTCCGGGTTACAACAATTTCCCAGAAAAAAATGATGATTATGGTAATAAGCCCGGAGGTGAATAATATGAAACAGCTTATTCCTCGATATCTTTTTAACTCCATGGCGGACATACATTTCCTTCAGAGTAATCAATTAAATATCTCACCCCGGATCGTGGAAATATAGTGTCTGTCGCCGAACTTCATTATCGTATTCTATGTAAAATTCCTTGACAAATCCTATGAATGCCTTGACGTATAAAAATAAAAAAGTATTATTTTCTCCTCCAAAAATACTTGACGAATAGGGTACTGTTCATTATATTTGTAAACTCTGTATTTCTGATTATTTGCCAGTTTATATATATTTAAAAGGAGTTATGTGGGATGAAAACGTATGTTACGAAACCTGAAGAAGTTCAGCATAAGTGGTACGTTGTCGATGCTGAAAACAAGGTGCTGGGAAGGCTCGCTGCGGAAGTTGCCGCTATTCTTAGGGGAAAGAAAAAGCCGATTTATCAGCCGAATGTGGATGCCGGAGATTATGTAATAATTGTCAACGCCGGCAAAGTCAAATTGACCGGTTTGAAAGATGATGCGAAAAAATATTTTTCAGTGACCGGATATGTTGGTCATTCGAAAAATGTTCCCTATAAAAGTATGCAGGAAAAACATCCCGAACGTATTATAGAAAAAGCGGTAAAAGGAATGCTGCCTCACAATGCTTTGGGCAGAAAGATGTACCGTAAACTCCATGTTTATGCCGGGCCGAAACATAATCACACGGCGCAGCAACCTGAAACACTGGAAATTTAAAAAAGAAAGGAGCGTAGTTTTTGGCTGAGACATTTTATCTCGCGACGGGAAAACGTAAAAGCTCGATCGCACGGGTACGGCTTAAAACAGGCTCGGGAAAAATAATCGTGAACGGCAAGAGTGCACTCGATTATTTTCACAGAGAGTCTGCACTGCCGTTTGTTGAGCAGCCGCTGGAATTGACTGAAAATACCGATAAAATCGATGTTTATGCCAATATCAGAGGCGGTGGTTTAAGTGGCCAGGCAGGGGCGCTCAGGCATGGTATTTCACGTGCTTTGATAGAAATGAATCCCGAACTGCGGCCGGTTCTTAAAAGGGCAGGGCTCATTACTCGTGATTCACGGGTCAAAGAACGTAAAAAATACGGTCTGGCAGCTGCTCGCAGGGCTTATCAGTTCTCCAAACGTTAATACGTTACTATCACACACGTTTCGTGACGTCCGGATTTGTTGCCGCACAGCGGTTATCCGACGGTTGATCGGAGCGGAGGGTAAAAACATTTAAAAGAGGTATGTAAAGTGGCAGAAGTATCTATTAAAGAACTTCTTGAGGCCGGAGTACATTTTGGTCACCAGACCAGACGATGGAACCCCAAGATGAAGAAATACATTTTCACCGAACGAAATAACATCTACATCATCGATCTCCAGAAAACCCAGAAACTTCTTACCAATGCATGTGAAAAAATCCGTGACATCGCGGCAAAGGGGCAGGCGGTTCTGTTTGTCGGAACCAAACCCCAGGCCGCAGCGATAATAAAGGAAGAAGCTGAGCGCTGTAACCAGTTTTATGTTACGAATCGCTGGCTCGGCGGAATGCTCACAAACTACAGAACCATCAGACAAAGTATAAAACGTCTGGAACATCTCGAAAAGATTTCCACTGACGGTACCTATGAACATTTTACAAAAAAAGAAATTTTAACGCACGAAAAAAATCGTCAGCGTCTTTCTCAGGTTCTCGATGGCATTCGCAATATGAACAGAATTCCCGGTCTTCTGATTGTTGTGGATACAAAAAAAGAAAAAATCGCCGTAAGTGAAGCAAGACGACTTGGAATTCCTGTCTGCGCGATTCTTGATACGAACAGTGATCCCGACCCAATTACCTTTCCGATTCCGGGAAATGATGATGCGATTCGTTCAATACAGCTTCTGATATCAAATATCACGGACTCAATTCTTGAAGGTGCACAGATGATTGTCGACGAGGGAATACTTGCAGAAAAAGAAAAGCTGCAAGACGAAGCTGATTTAGATGACGAACAGAAACAAAAGCGCCGGCATCCCTCTCATAAACCGTTGATTGTGTCTGATGATGAAGATTTGGAAGAAACTGATGTTGCAGAAGATTCGAAGGACACGAAAAAGCTTCCCCGAAAACGGTTAAAAGACGAAGAAGAAGCGCTGCAGAAAAGAAAAGCGCGTAATCAGTTAAAACAAAAAAAACCCCGGCAAAAATCCGAATCAGATAATATAGCAGTACATCCTGCAAAAAAAACCGATATGGGAAATAACAGCGAGTCAAAGGGAGTGGAAGATTAGTAGATATCTGATTTTCCCTTTAACTTTTTTTAATACGGAATGAAAGGAATTACCATTATGGAAATTTCTGCAAAAGATGTTATGGAACTCCGTAAGAAAACCGGAGCCGGCATGATGGATTGTAAAAAAGCAATTAATGATGCAAACGGCGATATGGAAAAAGCCGCCGATATCCTCAGGGAGAAAGGCATAGCATCCGCTCAAAAACGCTCAGGCCGTGAAACAAAAGAGGGATATATAGCCGTATATGTGCATACCGGTTCGAAGCTTGCTGCTATGGTCGAGATAAACTGCGAGACAGATTTTGTATCCCGCAACAAGGATTTCCAGAAATTTGCACAGGACATAGCCATGCATATTGCAGCGGCTAATCCTCTTTCGATTACGCCTGATGACCTCGATCAGGAAATTGTCGAAAAAGAGCGCGAAATTTATAAAGCTCAGGCTCTCAATGAAGGCAAAAAACCAGAGTTCGTGGATAAAATTGTGGACGGCAGGCTGAAAAAGTTTTATGCTGAATCCTGTTTGATGAACCAGATTTATATCAGAGATGAAACGAAGAAAAAAACCATTCAGGATATGCTGGGTGAATTGATGGCTATAATCGGTGAGAACATAGTTATTGGCAGATTTTCCCGGTTTCAGATCGGAGCATAACAATTTATGGCGGCTTACAGAAGGGTATTGCTGAAACTTTCAGGTGAAGCGCTTGCCGGCCAGATAGGCCAGGGTTTCGATACTGAAACCATTGACAGTTTTTGCCGTCAGATAAAAGCCGTTCATGACAACGGCGTAGAAACGGCGATTGTCATCGGTGGCGGTAATATTTTCCGGGGGCTGAAAGCCTCGGCTGACGGGATGGATCGCGGCACAGCGGACAGTATGGGTATGCTTGCCACAGTGATTAACGGTCTTGCACTAACCGAAGCGTTCGAACGCCACGGTCTTGCGGCAAACCATATGTCATCATTTGCCATCACCGGGCTTGTGGAGCCGTTCATACAGAAAAAAGCAAATGTTTACCTCGATAAAGGGAGGGTAGTCGTATTTTCCGGGGGTACCGGTAATCCGTACTTCTCCACCGATTCCGCCGCATCACTCAGGGCGGCCCAGATACACGCGGATGTCATCCTTAAGGGCACTAAAGTTGACGGTGTATATGAGGGAGATCCGGTAATAAATCCGTCAGTAAAAAAATTCGATACCATTTCATTTTCGGAGGTTCTCAGGCTCGGCCTGAAAGTTATGGACGCCACATCGATAGCTATGTGCAGAGATAACAACATTCCCATTGTCGTATTCAATCTTACCAAAGAGGGAACACTGCTTCGTGTTGTAAACGGTGAAAAGACAGGAACGATTGTAAAGGAGGATGAGCATGGATAAGGAAATACGGGCTGTTGCAATCGATCACATGCAAAAAGCCATTGAACATCTAAACCATGAACTGGCAACAATTCGTACAGGCAGGGCTTCCGCTTCTCTTCTCGATACGGTGAAAGTGGACTATTA
>JAFGMP010000350.1 GCA_016927495.1 Candidatus Latescibacterota bacterium
AATTTCAATGTACATTACTTTTTTTGTTTGCCCAAAAAAAGTAACAAAAAAAGGCACCCTCATGAAAAGCTTTAATCCTCGCTCATGCCGATTGAGGTTATGATGAAATACATATAAAATGCATTTTTATTTTGAATACCCAACATTTTTTATTCTGATTCTGTTGTAATTCGACTTAAGTTTTATCAAATTTCATTTTATAC
This sequence comes from Candidatus Latescibacterota bacterium, assembly GCA_016927495.1. Taxonomy (GTDB): domain Bacteria; phylum Latescibacterota; class Latescibacteria; order Latescibacterales; family Latescibacteraceae; genus JAFGMP01. Next base: position 204 of record JAFGMP010000350.1, read on the forward strand.
CACTTTTCTTTTTTCATTTCGACGCACACTCAATGGATTTCGTTTAAATACTTATAATGTAATTCAAACAATCCGTGCGCCGCGATTCGGAATTATTGGTCGATTATAATCATTCATTACTTATGTATGCATCTCCCGGTTTTTTCATTGCCTTGGTTAACATACTGTATTATATATTTTTCCATACGGTTCCTCGTCCATGAAAAGAGATAATTATGATCCATAAACTATGCAAAGCCTGCATAAACACCTGCAAGCAGACTGCACATGCTAAAATAGTACGGTGCCCGAATTTTCAGAGACGATTGACAGACAACGAGTTCAGAAATCTGATCGATGAACTCGATGTTATGGAAAAAGAGGCGGACAACCTAAGAAACCGTGTACATAATCTTATAAATCAGGCGCTTGACCATAAAAAATTGATATCGGAAGAGGAAAGCGATCCGGAAATATTTGAGGATGATGAAACAGAATATGGTGAAGACTAAGCAAAAAACAGAAAACACAAAGGTAGAAGGAAAATATTTCACATCCATAAAATAGCGGTTAAATATACATTCAATTGTATAGTTATTAAAAAATGACAGTATTTATACACCGGGAGGATAGATGAAAAGACGTGCTTTTTTTGGAGTTTCTGCGGGAACCGCTGCTGCTCTCACCGGAACAAACGGCTGTAATGTAAAAAAAATCGAACATGAATCGCAAAAGATTTCTGTCGGTAACCCCGGCGGTTTGTCTCTCGAGGAACTCCGCGACCGTTACCGGCACGACCTTTTCGACGATTTTCTCCCGTTTCTCGATACATATGTCATCGATCACGAGTACGGCGGTTTTATGTGCAATACAGACCGTTCGGGTAAAAACATAACAACGAATAAAAGTTCATGGTATGAGGGCCGCGGAATCTGGGTCTACTCGTTTTTGTACAACAAGGTCGAACCGGACCCAAAATACCTCGAAGTAGCCCGCATGTCGGTGGAGTTTATTCTGAAACACAGGCCATCAGGCGATAAATTATGGCCGGGTTCATATTCAAAAGAGGGTAAAATGCTCACCGAGACCGGGGATATTTATGGCGGTCTGTTTATTGCAAACGGGCTTTCCGAGTATTCCAAGGCGGTGAAGGACGATTCCTACTGGGACATTGCGAAAGATATTCTCATCAGGCACCTGCGATTGTACGACAGTCCGGACTATAATTACCAAGTCACCTACTACATGACTGATCCTCCACCCCTTAAGGGACCTCGTGTGCTCGGGCACTGGATGGTGCTGCTCAGGCTGGTTACCCAGATGCTTGAATTCAAGTCCGATCCTGAGATAGAAATCATTGCCGACCGTTGTGTCGATGCAATTTTGAATTACCACTTCAATCCTGCTTACGGGCTTATGAACGAGGCGATCAACCATGATATGTCACGGGCTGGCGGGGGTTATGAGCAGTTTTCATACACAGGCCATGCTATCGAGACCCTGTGGATGGTGCTTTTCGAGGCAGAGCGCCGCAAAGATCGGGCACTGTATGACCGTGCCGCCGAGATGTTAAAACGGCATGTCGAAATATCATGGGATGACGTGTACGGCGGCGCGTTCCGGTGTCTGGACCATGTGGATAACAACACATGGAAAGTCGACAAAGTTCTCTGGCTTCAGGAAGAGGTATTAATCGGCACACTCTTTATGATCGAACACACCGGTGATCCCTGGGCAAAAGAATGGTTCGATAAAATGTATGCCTATGTGACGGATAAATTTCCCCTTAAACAGTACGGTTATCCTTTGTGGATACTTGGCGCCGACAGAAAGGTAACCTTTGTCGAGGAGTATGGCAGGGTCGGTAATTTTCACCATCCCCGTCACCTTATGCTTAATTTGCTGAGTGTCGAGAGGATGATAAAACGTAAAGGAATGGTCTCAGATCTGTTTATTTGAAAAATTGCTACGTAATCAGAAGAATTCCCTGGAATAAGTGCACAAAATCTTGTGCCCCTAAAATCCGGATTCAGTGTTTATGAGGATACATTTTTATTTATTTGAACTTACCCTCGTCCTCTTCCACACAAGGGACTGGGAAGTCAACGGTTAAAATTACGAGGTACCTCATGGTCGACAGCGCAAGTCTTTCAAACGTCACCGGCGCAAGAATCAGGTCGGTCGATGCGTTTCGCGGATTTATTATGTTTTCGATGCTGCTGCATACGTTCGGGCTCAAAGACGTCTCACAAGTTTCTGTGGTCGGTTTCATCTATAATCAGTTAAACCATGTTCCCTGGATCGGTTTCCATTTCGAAGACATCATCCTGCCCGCGTTTCTCTTCATCATAGGTGTTGCGATGGGGCTTTCTGATGTTAAAAGGCGGCAGCGGGGTGAATCGGATAGTGTGCGATTAAAACATGCTATGAAACGTGCGATTATTCTGTTCTGTCTGGGTTTTATCCTCAGTTGGGTCAGTGCCGGAAAACCGACCTTAGGTCCCGGTGTCCTTCAGGTGCTCGCGTTCTCGTATTTCGGGGGGTATCTTTTCCTCGGCAAAAGCATCAAGGTTCAATTCTATGCCTGTGCCGCCCTGCTTTTTATTTACTGGTTCTTCATTTTTACTATACCGGTATATGATGTCGGCCGTAACAGCTACGAGGTCTTTAAAAATCTGGTTTATCTCATCGACAATACGCTCACCGGCAGCACTTCGCGGTGGGGCTATCTGTATACCCTCATAACCTCGATAGCTGTGGTCGTGTACGGCAGTATAATCGGGAAGTTACTCGTTCAAAGAAAAAGTGATCGGGAATTCATGAAGACGCTTGCCATATTCGGCGTGACAGGAATATTCTGCGGACTTGCACTTCACCCGGTAATACCGATTATCAAACGGATGTTTACTCCGTCATATACGTTGTTCACCTGCGGATTGATCTCATTAATGCTTATGGCGTTTTTCTGGATTATAGACGTCCGCGGCAAAGTTAAATGGAGTTTCCCGTTCATGGTATTAGGCATGAATTCGATATTTGTCTACATGCTGAACGGGCTGTTATCAGGCTGGCTTCTTGACACCGCCGGAATATTTGTGAATCCGCTTGGTTCTTTTATCGACGGCTGGGTGTCGCCGCTGCAGCACATTATCCGCCTGGGTGCGGAATGGCTTGTCTGTCTATGGTTGTACAAAAGAAAGATATTTTTCAAGATTTAACAGAATACACAACATATTCGGGGGATTATTTCCATGAAACGGCGCTCATTTATCGCAATATCAGGGGCGGCATCAGCAGCACTATCCGGTTCTGTCGGGTGCGAAAATACAGAGCAGAAAACGGTGGTAATATCTGTTCCGTCAACAACCACACTGGCAGGTAAAAAACTTTCGGAAATCCGTGAACGGTATCGCTACGACCTGTTCGATGATTTTCTTCCCTTTCTCGATGCACATGTTATCGATCACGAGTACGGTGGTTTTATGTGCAACACCGACCGTGATGGCGCCCATATCACCGAGAATAAACGCTGTTGGTATGAGGGCCGCGGTGTATGGGTTTACTCGTTTCTCTACAATAATTTCGAACCCGACCCAAGGTATCTCGACATTGCCGGCAAATCGGTGAAAATTCTCGAAAAAAACGATCCGGGCCGCAATAAATTCTGGCCTGAAAACTATGACAGAAAAGGCAAACCTATCGGTGACCCGGATATGCGCGGATACGGCAATCTTTTTGTAGCAAACGGTTATGCCGAATATGCAAAAGCAGTCAAAGACGACTCGTACCGTGACAGAGCCAAAGAAATCATGCTCGACTTTATCGAATACTATGATCGTCCCGATTACCAGCCGGAAGCGGCGCAGAGTTCGATACGGCCCGAAGCACCCCTGATTCCCGGCGCCCGTGTTCAGGGGGTATGGATGGTGCTTGTAAGGCTGTCGAGCCAAATGCTCACCTATAAACCCGATAACGAAATCGAGGCAGTTGCACGGCGTTGCGTCGATGCAATTGTGAACCATCATTTCAACCCGAATTTCGATCTTATCAACGAGATCATCAACCACGATATGTCACGACCCGATAATGAAATCGCCCAGTTCGTCTATCCGGGTCATGCCATGGAAACACTGTGGATGTTAATGTATGAAGCTGTCCGGACAAAAGACAAAGAGTTGTTTTTCACCGCAGCGGAATGGTTCCGGCGTCATTTCGAGGTTGCCTGGGATGATGTGTACGGTGGTGTATTCAGCGGCCTTAAACATGTCGACAACAATGAGTGGATGCTCAGTAAAGCTCTCTGGGCACAGGAAGAGGTGTTGGTGGGTTCGCTCTGTATTATGGAGCATACCGGCGAACAGTGGGCGAAGGACATCTTCGAGAAAATGTATGCCTATGTGTATGACAAATTCCCACTCAAACAGTACGGCTTCCCGATATGGATTCTTGCCGCCGACCGTAAGGTGACATTCGAACGTCACTACTCACGGGTGGGTAACTTTCATCATCCCCGTCACCTTATGCTCAACATGCTCGCACTCGACCGTATGATCGAACGAAAGGGGAAAGTATCGGGATTGTTCGGGTAAACAGCGATGTATATTGATGTGGTTGGGGATACACATTATGTTTCACCAATGGATCATGCCCATCATGTTAATTATGAAAATCATGGTTCAGACAAACAACACAGGGCAGACACATGGGTATGCCCCTACATGTCTCTTGTCTCTTTTTTTATCCCGGTAATCCTTCAAAATTCCGGCAATCCCGGTCGTCTTTCCCTCTCTGCCTCTGTGCCTATTTTTTACTCACCTAACCATCACCATCTTCCCGGTCTTCACATAATCCCCGGCTTGAAACCGGTAGATATAGATTCCCGATGAAACGGCGTTGCCGTTAGTGTCTTTGCCGTCCCATGAAAGTGTGTGCGTTCCGGCGGTCAAAAAATTGGCGGCAAGTTCCCTGATTTTCTGGCCTGCCAAACTGTAGATGAAGATAGATGCAAAACCCGATTCTGGTAATGTGAATTCGATAGTTGTCGATGGATTGAACGGATTGGGGTATGTTGTGATGGGGGAGAAGGATTCGGGTGGTTGTTCTTGTTCGTTTACAGATGTCGAGATAATTTCCCCGATGTATCGTGAAACGCCATTATCTGTGCCAAACCAGATAGTGTTGTTTTTCTCCATCGCAATGGCATTGACTTTGTTGTCACACAATCCGCTGTTTTCGGTGTTGAAGGTTGACCATGTTTCACCGTCGAAACTGGAAACACCGGTGTCGGCGGCACGATTCTATTCATCGAGGTCAGCAAAATGAAGGGCAACGTCTAACTACTTCTTACCGGTAAACTGGGCGACATGATGAAGGAATCGGCTCAGGCGGCGCTTTCATATATTCGATCGAAATCAGAGGTGTTTAATATCGACGAAAATTTCTTTAAGAAGTATGATTTGCACATACATATTCCGGCCGGAGCGATTTTCAAAGATGGGCCGTCCGCGGTGTTGCGCTCTTCTCGTCGCTTTTATCGATCCTGAAGAATAAATCTCTGCCGTATAATGTGGCGATGACCGGTGAAATAAGCCTGAGGGGAATTGTCCTTCCGGTTGGAGGCATCAAAGAAAAGCTTGTGCGGGCAAAAAACGCTGGAATCAAGACGGTTTTCATACCATCCAAAACAAAAAAGACCTTTATGATGTGCCCGATGAGATTAAATCGAGCATGGAAATACGGCCTATCGACAGCATGGATGAGGTTGCCGGTTTCTTTTTCCCGAAAATGAGGGAAGGGATGAAAAAAATTAGCTGATGGTTGTAATTGAAGTCATAACATGTTGATTTCCGGTGAGAAGTGCTTAAGCGCTATTCGTGTCCGCTTTAAACTGTCGGAATGATTTTCCGCAACTTCCGGATTCCAATGATTATTAATAAATGTTATCAAACGGCTATTATATCCCCGTCCCTGTTTAGCAGTCGTCACATGATACGGTACTATATCTTCGCGGATCATTTTTGACCGTGAGCTTTTAGCCAAATCGATTAGGAATTCTTTGGGATTTGGTATGGTTTCCGTATCATATGGAATGCGATGAGATGGTATTCCAATGAAACGGGAGAATCCATCTCTGTCTGCCATCAGCCACGCTTCGACTTCTTTTACGGCAATATGAAAAGCAGATTTTTATGTTTGGGAGTTGGTAAGCATTTGTTAAGTAATGTTGGTGCGCAATCTTCATTGTCAAGGTCTCTTAAGAGAATACACGGTATGCCTTGTGCCGCTTCATTGAAATTCCTTATTCTCCGATCAATGTAATCTTTTCCTGTTTTCCCTAACACCGTAAAATTATAATTCATTCGTGTTTCGTAAAGCAGTTTCAAAAGGACAGCTTCACTCAGCACATCTTCCACAACGATATATATCGGTAATAAATTATCCATTGAAAAGATCAAGTTGTCTTACATTTGAGGGTTCAATGTGTGGAATAACCGCTTCGGCAACACTCATACCGGTTTTAAGCAATGTTCTGATTTGAGTTATATCATAGGCAGATTTAACCGATGTACCCTCTTTACCTGGACTGAGTACCAGAACTTCTCGGCCATCAATAGCTTTATCCGATAGAAGTTCGGAACTGTGAGTGCTGAGAATTACCTGACGTTTTTTTCTTTGTTTCGATAGCAGGCGGTGCATCAGTGATGGCAATTTGTTAACGATTCCCGTGTGTAGTGACAATTCCGGTTCTTCAAATAGTAGTAATGAATCGCTGTCTAAAAGCGACCATAATAATGCAATCAATCGTAATGTGCCGTCAGAAAACTGGTCTTCCCTTTGTCTCCCCGCATGTGGTCGCCAATGATCATATACTGCTTCAAGATGTGAAATACCTTCTTTCGCATCGATAATATATGTTAGTTGTGTAAGTTGGGGCACTGCCATTTGAAGGGCTGTTTCGATTTTTTTTAACCGGGATTCTCTTGTGTTTTTAGGTGTATCACCGATTCGTTTCAGAAAATTTCTTCCAAAGGGATCCTCTGAAGAATCAAATGCCGGAGGAAAATCGTTTGGGTGCTGTAAAAGCTGAGGAATAAGATTAAAATATAATACCGTCGAAAAAAAATCAGAAATTACTCTGAATTGAGCATTTGCATTTATTTGTTCCAAATGTGTTTGTGTTAAACGCAACCGGTCCTGTTTATCATCCTTATCGGGGCGTTCAAGCACTTTTTTGTCACCCATTATTACTTTTTCATGAGTTAAATATAGTTTATGATGTCCGGTAGACTCCTGTTTAATTCCAAAACTGTATTCCCATAAAGGACATTTATCTGGGTTATCGCTGACATGTATTTCAATTTCAATTTCTGGATCTCTACGTGCAGAAAGACACAGCAGCTTTGAAATACCACCACGGTCCGAAACTGCCTTTTGCAATCCACCGCCCGGTTTGACAATATCCCGTAAAAAACGAAATACATCGAGAAAATTTGATTTACCCGATGCATTAGGGCCGACAAGAAAAACACGGTCACCCATAGCTACATCGACGTTTCTGAAATTACGCCAGTTTTTAAGTTTAATATGAGATACAAACATGATAAATACTTATCGTATAGAGGTTTTAAAATAGCTAAAACATGATTCATTACTTAAATGTATGACTAATTGGGGGAAAAATAAATAAAAAATTATTGCGGTCAATTAATAATCCCTCCAAGCAAACTAATTCTCATTCTCTCTCGCTCTCCGGTATGCGTACAACCATAAGCGCAGGATTACCGTAAAACGGGGGAATACGTGGTTTGAATGCACCGTTGAAATTGATCACAAGCGTACCGCCATCCTGTGAGATGGCAAGACCGTGGGCGCCGCCGTTATAAAAGCCGTATTTATCGAAATAGTAATCCGCAATGAATGCTATTACCTTACGGGTATATGTTTCCGTATTGAATTGCATAACGGGTTGATAGTAGGAATAGGTCTGGACAAGATTCGGTACATAGTAGATGTAATTTTCATCCTCGCTCATGGCGATTCTGGGGACATAGGTCTGGTCGATCCAAAGGTGTGTAACTACTTCAGTCCGGCGGGTTTCCGGCCAGAATTTATAAAGCGTTCCGTTCTGGCTGTTTACCCAGAAAAATCCACCTTTCGAACGTTTGTGCGAGTGGGCGCGCATCAGACTGTTGTTACCCACATTACGCCCGAGGTCATTAGGAGTGGTTTCCTCATATGCGGTAAAGGTGGCGGTTTGAGGATCGAAACTTATGAAGTTGTGCGGTTTTTCCTGATTGGCTGTCCAGAACAATCCGGTTTCAGGATCGAGCATGGTGCATCTGAGTCCCCACTTGATGCCTTCCGGCGGATACCCGGCATAGGTTACACGGTTTTCCCTGACATTATAGTTAAGGATTTCGCCACGGAATCCGACAGCAAAAAAGTATCCACGCTCCGGGTCAAGCCGGTAGTAGGGCCATCCTGCTTTCGGCATGGGAATTCCCATGTCCTGGGCACGGCCTGTATAGGTGTCGTAACGTATCAGATGACTACCCGGCCACAACGCATATTGTTCTTCCGTCGGTTTCGGATCGGGATCCCAGTAGGTAAGTATCCACAACGTACCGTCGGGCATAACCCCCATATCGCCGTGGATTTTACTGTCGCCGACGCCGCGCTTGTCCCAGCCGCAGAGATGGGCGAAATCAAGAACCCGTGAGTAATTACTGGCACCCGGGTCATATTCCCACATATACAGGCTGGAACCTGCGGCTCGGTGATCACCCTCGGCAAAATAAAAACGACCGTTCGGGGCACGGGTTACTCCCGCCCAGTTCGACCAGAGACTTTTATTGTCTTCGGGGAAATACATCGGGTCGATGCCGCGAACAGGGGCAAATTCTATTTCGGGAGGCGTTTGAGCTATTTCAACTCCAACCAGCCAGTCGGGATTCATTCCTTTCGGCACCTGAATGAATTTACTGCTTTTGTCTATCGCCATTCCGGTCTGTTTGTACAATCCCTTTTTGTCATACTGTTCATTCCATTTCCGTCGTTGTATCTCGGTTACTTTTTCCCAACTTTCACCGAAAACCGTCAACGGTAAACTAATTATGGAAATTAATCCGACAGTTATTAGGAATATTTTATACCCTGATTTCATGAATAATCTCCCGAATCAAATGTAACATCAATTTTATTTAATATAGAGCAGGTTTTTTGTTTCTAACAATCCGTCGGGTATCTTCAACCGACAAATATATATACCGCTCGTAACCGTTTTCCCCTGATCGTTTAATCCATGCCATAAAATCGAATGAAAACCCTGAGGTTTTATTTCATAAACAAGTGTCTTTACCCGCTGCCCGGCAATGTTGAAAATGGCAAGGTCAATCATGCTCTGGTCATTAAGTGCATAAGTTATGGTAGTTGCGGAATTAAACGGATTTGGAAAATTTTGTTGCAGCGTAAACCCCTGTGGAACAGCTTCCGCATCATCCTCATCTATCGAAGTGTTGCCCCATTCGGCAAGTTTCGCCCATAACCACCATGCGGCATAAGCCTTACGATTGGCATTAAGCGGTTGGCTGTGTGCTGAACTGCAATTGTACCACTCACCCGGATGAGCATTCTGCCATTCGATTGCCCAGTTGCCGTCACGTGACCCGTTGCCATCCGAATCGTAATCGCAATTATCGGTGGGTATTTTGTCGCCGAAATACGTACCATCCGGATCATAAGATTCGATGTCTTCAAAATCGTATAGAATTTTGTTGTTTTCACGGCAATAATTTCTGATCTGTTCGTTACGTATATGCAGGTTTCCCTCCAGACCTTTGCCATCGAGATGTCCGGTCATATAAACGAAATCCACATCTGAATAATCAGTCTCAAGCCCGTTCATCAGCGACAGATAGGTATCGATATCCGATTCACGGGCCGTACCTGCCTGCCCGCACCATGACCAGATAACCACATTAATATCGGGATGATCCTTCAGGTAATTACGTGTCGCGGTCTCCCAAGAGGTTCTGTCGGGATTACCGAGGTCCTCAACTCCCGAAAAAGGCTTATCGCGAAGATCGAGACTGCCGTTTGCGCCGCCATTATTAAAAGCATATAGCTCACCTTTAAATGAAACAAGGCCGGACATACCTGTGGTAAGCTGACTTCCGTGAGAAGTATGCCCGTAGGCAATATGAAGATTGGTTTTTGCATCTTCAATACTGCTTTCCGGTATGAGCGCCAGATCGGTACAGGTATGGTCTATGATAAGCGGCGAAGTTTTATCCCATGCATAAACATTGAGTAATGTAATCATAAAAATAATTCCGGATAAAAAAAGATTTTTCACTGTTTTGCTCCCTTATTAATCAACGGTGTAAGGGCAAAGCATGATGTGCCCTTACAAGAAAATCTCCAAATTCTTTAATGGGACAATTCCTTGTGTCCTTAATAATATGGCAATACTATTTGGGAAAAACTTTTTTTTAAAAATATAACTATCACTCTCTTTCGTTTTTCGGGATATGTACAACCATAAGCGCCGGATTACCGTAAAAAGGCTGAATCCGTGGTTTAAATGCACCGTTAAGGTTAATAACCAGGGTACTTCCATCCTTAGAAAGCCCCATGCCAAACGGAATCATCATCACATAACCGTATTTTTTAAAGTAATAATCGGTAACAAATGCTATTACTTTTCGCTTATTGGTTACGGTATTAAATTGTACAACAGGCTGGTACCGGTATTCTTCTTTATCGTCTTTATAGTCAATACCAGCCATATAGTAAATATATTTCCAGTCTTCACTCATGGCAATTCTCGGGCAATAGCCCTGATTGTTCCACTGGTTTGTTATGAGCTCAACACGCCGTGAATCAGGCCAGAATTTAAAGATATGTCCGCTGCCTTTGGTAGTTACCCAGAAGGAACCGTCCTCATTCCGTTTATGCGTATATGTTCTAAGTCTGTAGGGAGATGTTTCTTCATATTTAGTAAACAGATTGGTTTGGGGATCGAAACTGACCAGTTGGTTAGAGCCGTCCAAAGCCCTGCACCAGAACAATCCTGTGTCGGGATCGAGCAGCGAACACCGATTATCCCATACTATGCCTGCCGGGGGATAACCGCAATACGTCACACGCTCCTCATTCACATCGTAACAGAGGACTTCATTACGAAAACCTACCGCGAACAGTTTACCCCTGTGTGTGTCGAGTCTGAATTCCGGCCAGCCGCATTTCGGTATCAGAACACCCATATCTTTTGCACGGTCTGTATGAATGTTATACTTGACAAGATGGCTGCCGGGCCATGTGTTGTACTGTTCCATCGTGGGTTTCGGATCAGGATCCCAGTAGGTCAGAATCCACATGGTGCCGTCCGGCATGATGCCGGGTTCGCCGTGAATCTTACTGTCACCGACACCGCGTTCATACCAGCCACATAATGTCGCAAAATCGATCACACGGGTGTAATCATGAGCCTCAGGATCGTACTCCCACATGTATATGTGAGAATTTTGGGCACGGTGGTCACCCTCGAAAAAGTAAAATTTTCCGTTTACCGCAGGGATTACTCCCGCCCAGTTCGACCAGAGACTTTTATTGTTTTCTGGAAAATACATGGGATCGATGCCACGGACAGGAGCGAATTCTATGGTTGGCGGTGTTACTGCAATCTCCATTCCCTCAGGCCATTCCGCTTTCAACGCATCGGGTACATCGAGAAACTGCTTACTTGTGTCGGTAACCATGCCGGAATTGACATATAAATCTTTTTTGTTGTATTCCTCGTTCCATTTTTGACGTTCTACCTCCGTTACTTTTTCCCAGGGTACCCATGAATCATAGGTTTCGAATGTCCAGGGAACAAATTCCTGGGGAAATACCGTTCCCGACAGAGAAAATGCTAT
>JAFGMP010000351.1 GCA_016927495.1 Candidatus Latescibacterota bacterium
AGTTAGCGGAACTGATGCAACGGTTATATTAATAATATTTACAAAAGATAAAGAAAGAAGTATAAAACAGGTCACCAACGGATATCTCGGCTGGCACTATGTCAATAAAATTGATACCTGTGTTTATATATCACAACCATATCAATTCGATCAAGGTAAATACAGTATTTTTTGGGACGGCTCACCTTTAACCGATGATTATATGAATTATGGAGAATATAATTATTATTTATTCGGTTATGACAACATTTCCCCTAAAATACTTGTTGCAGAACATATGCCAATACAGTGGGATGACATGAGCAATATTGTAACGCACGACCAATATGGTAATCCACTTTCCCAACCGGTTATTTACAGTGGTGTTAATGAATGGAAAACGCAGCAGGAACCATGGGATCGTATACGCAGCAAATGGTTTATCGGAAATGACCCGTCCGATGAGTCTTTGATCGAAACCACACAGTACAGCGGGTGGTACGAACACTGTCAGCTTATTCCATATCCGTATGAAGATCAAAACTTTTTCATATCCACCCTTGATAATAACGGGACAAGTCATATAAGAAGATATACATGGGTGCCTAACGGCGATGCGGGACATGATCTCGAATGGGATGATGACGGTGATTTTCAATGGTATGTAAATACTAAATTAGGTGACTGGTGTGAGCATCTACCGCTGCAGTATGCAGGGAAAGATTGTCTGGTTGCAACTAATGCCAGTATTAGCGGATTTTCGACAGAATCTGAATTAGTTATTATTTCTGCATTGGAAGGTGAGGAACAGTTCAGGATTGACCTGTCTCAATGGTGGATTGACCTGGACGAAGCTGAAATGGGCGGGCAGGTATCAGGTGGCCCGACAGATATTGCCGCTGATCCTGAACATCGTGCATTGTTTCTGAGTTCACATACCAGTTGTATGAATCAGATGATAAATCCTCTTAAAGGAGAGGACGAGGAAGACTGGAATCTCTGGGTTAATGGAAACGGAGATTATTTTGCTGACAAAAATTTCGGAAATGATTCGGAAAAATCATGGATTTGTAATGATTATGATGAGCCACCTTACATATATTCAGGGGCAGTCGATAAAAACTTGTTTTCGCTTTTTACCGCCGATGGTATTGGTGAAGTTTCGTTCGGTGTGTTTGCACCGGATGGCACCGGTGTGGGTTATTTTTCATTTGCCAATGAAACCGCCGGTTATAAATATAGATTGCATGTAGTCGACACCGGATCTGCATATGATGGCATATACTGTGACAATGCATCGATAATAACTTCGCTTGGTGTACCGGATGAAGGGTGGTGGTATGTAGCTCAAGACTGTTTCAAAGGGGTAATTGAATTATGGAATTGTGAGTGGTGGTATGAATTTCACTGGCCAGATGCAAGTGAAGATTTAATTGCTGGAACAGTTCATTACATGGGCTGGCTTTTACATCCGTGTTTTTATAAAAATGCACGGAAAGAATCCAATAACTATATGTATGCATACACAACAGATGGCGGTGAAAACTGGACAATCATCGAAGAAAACATTGATTTTGATAGCAATATGATATATTCCTGTGAGTGGACAGTTCCCGATGTTGAGACCACAAAGTGTTATATAGTATTTACAGATGACTCGACCTTCGATGATTATTTGGTAATATCTCCAAGGTATACAATTATTCGTAAAACTTCAAATGTTGAAAAAACCCCCACAGAATTCGCCGTCTTTCAAAACTCACCGAATCCGTTTAATCCTTCGACCACTATTACATTTACTATCCCTAAGTCGGGAACTGTGACCGCAGATATTTACAACACCGCCGGGCAAAAGGTTGCTACACCTGTTTCGGATTTTATGGAAACGGGCAAACACTCGGTTGTCTGGGATGCCGGAGAATTTCCTGCGGGAGTGTATTTTTGTAGGGTGACCAGCGGGCGTCATACCGGGACGGTGAAAATGACGGTGGTGAAATAGGTGTACGATTTTGCAGGGGCAACCCCCTGTGGTTGCCCTGTATTATAATTGTCTGAACCATGATTTTCATGATTACCCGTTCTCCGTAGTAGTGACTACTACAAAGGACGAAGAGGGTGAGTGCAATAAAAATATACATAATTGCAGAACCAAAAGAATGGCAATTGACTTTTTGCCGGATCATCAAGCTAATAAAACTATAGACTGAATACAGTTAAGAAATTTAACCTTTGCTGACATTCTCTTTGTCTGCTCATTTGTCATACAATTTTGTCACGTATCCAAAGAAGCCTGTCAAAGTCTGCACCGGGCGGTGTGGTGTCAGAGACTCCGAGAATAAACCGTGACCTGCGGCCAATCGCCTCAAGAGTATTTTCCATAAACCGCTCGAAGTGATATTTCTTATATTCCGGCATGAGTATCACGCTCGGAATACCACCGAACACCGTCATACCCTCTGTTTTTTCGAGGACTTCGTGGATATCGCTTTTGGTCATGGGCGCGGTTGCGACCGCTTCGAGAATATCGATGCCGGACTGACGGTAGAGGTCGAACAGCGCCCGGTTCTCGCCATCGGCATGGATTAACACATATTTGCCATTTTCATGGGCAAAGTCTGCGAACCGTGCGACCCAGGGCAAAATGTGTTCCTCGTAGAACGGTGGATAAGTGATAGTTTCATCGGTATTGGCGCCGAACATAAGTACCTCGCTATGCGCTGAGGCGGCAATCGGCATGAACCGTTCGAAATAGACGCCGATCGCTTCTGCAAGGGCTTTGAGCTTTTTCGGTTTGTCCATCATTTCCATAAAAAATGATTTCATGTCGATGAGGTCGCGCATGATGTACTGCATGGGAGAGCCGGGCATGCTGGCGTTTGCTACTACAAGGGCATCCTCACCGGTTTGGCCGATCAGTGCCGTTATCCCTTCATAGGATTTCTCAACCTCGATATTCTCGAAAAGAAAAATGAGAGGATTGTAATCCTCTTCACTTTTGATAGCATGTTCGGTGATCCATGAAATGGTCGCTCCCGAATTTCGCATGTCTTCGGTTTCTTCAAAGCTTACCCGTACCGAGCCTTTCGGCGTTTTATAGGTAACTGTGGTCGAATATCCGCTGTGTGTAACTGTGCGCTCCACCCGGTTAAGCTTTACTCTGTATGGTACCTGCGGAAGATGATAAATGCCGATACCGCGTTCAAACATATCTTCCGGTTTTTCGGGACGATTATAGTCGGGTATTACACAATGTCCGCCTACACCGATCTTACGGGCGATATCGAGCGGAGTTTTGCAGTCCCGGTACATTTCGGGAAGTGTACCGCGATAGGAATGGGCATTGAACCAGATGTCGAAACGGGGAGCATAGGGAAGTTTGTCAGGAACGATTCCTTTAATAGAATCAAGTGCGGTTTTTTTAAAAGACATGGTATTTTCCTTTATTTTCTTTGCAGTTTCACTACCGTTTCGATATGGTATGTATGAGGAAACATGTCCACCGGAACTACCCTTTGGATTTCGTAACCGTTTTCACAGAACATCTTCAGGTCGCGGGATAATGTTGTGGGGTCACAGGAAACATACACGAGTATTTCGGCATGAGAGAAACAAGCAGCTTTAATAGCCTGTGTTCCCAGCCCTGTACGAGGCGGATCGATGATGAGTACCTCGGCCTTACCAATCTGTGTAAACGCTGCGCCCGCCGGTTCTTTTCTCCCGTGAAATCGCGAAAATTCCATATTTCTGGCGTTGTACATACTGTCTTTTACAGCCGGAAAGGATGTATCGAAAAGATATATATCAGTGTTTTGAGATGCAATGCTCAGGGAAAACAAACCAACACCGCCGTAACCATCGATAATCTTTCCTCCTGAAATGTCGCCAATCATATCTTTGACCGTATCCACAAGCTGTTCTGTCTGCGGGATGTTGATCTGAAAGAATGAGCGTTCATCGATCCTGAATTGTTTCCCGTTTATGATTTCATACCTGTGGTGGTCACCGTAAGACCTGATATATTTTGATACTTTCGGACTTTCAATATACCGGAAAGAGACACCCGATAATCCGGGGACACCGGTGAATATCGATTCCAATGATTCCGAAAATGCCCGTCTACTGCCGAGTGTAATGCTGAGAAGCATAGACCGATGGTAAAGAGAGCATTGCAGGGTAAGTTCACGAATATCGAGATAAGGAAAATTTTCATTGATGAAAAGGCGCACGGCTGAAGCTGTATCATTGACTTTTTCTATGGCGACCGGACAGGACTGTATATCGACGATTTTGTAAGACCTCCGCTCAAAATAACCGAAAAGAAGCTCGTTTTGGGTCATATGTGCCGGATACCGTGCAATAGTTCTATAGTTTCTGTCAGACGGCGAGGTCAGGCATGGTTCAACTTCTATGTTTACGATTCCACCTATACGTCTGAGTGTTTCCCGTACTATTTTCTGTTTCCAGATAAGCTGTGA
>JAFGMP010000352.1 GCA_016927495.1 Candidatus Latescibacterota bacterium
AGTAACTTCCGTCGTTCTCATAGCCATAAATCCATCATCCTGAACCGTATAAATTAATGCGTCCGTGCTTACTTCGCCATCGGAATATCGATTATTGCCGGTAGTATTGATCAGATACGTCCTATTGCCTACGGTAACTTTGGCGTGATCACCATATCGTTGTTCATCGAGGCTGGCAAGTATATGTTCATCGGTTGTGAGTACATTAACAAACGTTGTGACTTCCGGTTTCAGATCGGTTGAAAGCTGTATAAAACCTCGGGCTTTCATGGTCACGGCATCTTCTCCGCCAAATTCGGAGGTTGTCAACGGGCGTTTCAGGATTTCCGGTGTATAGTTTTCGGGGCAGACAGTATGAACAGTAAATGTAGCTCCGGGTTTTTTTATGGATGCGTTTTTTCCATCCACGCTGATATCTTCTTTGTGAAGCGTATGGAACCTCAGATTGATTTCCCGTGCATCAACAGGTCCGGATGCCTCATCGATCAAAATAACCGTTCTCGGTGCACAGTAAAGGATATTTCGATTAAGTATTGAGATTTTACCTTTATAAAGAGGATCGAGTTTTCCTGAAACAAAAGCTCCGTCTTCGAAGGTCATAAAATCGCTGATCGATGCATGACTATTCCAGGCTGGCACATCATGGAGAAGATCGCCCGACCTCTGACTTTCCGCATTTCTATCCAGAAGAATACAGTTATGGCCGCCGGCCTGGATAATCAGTTTCCGGTACCATGGATCGTCATAGTAGTCGCTTTTACCCATTTCGGTCAGGAAATATTCACCCCGGTCACACAGGTGAAATGATCCCTGATCAAAATGCTGATGATTATAAAACGGTCCGCAGCGGAAAACAAGCATGAAATCATGATGCTCGAATCCGCTTCTGAATATGGCAGTCCCCACATCTCTGAAGAGAATCACCGATGGCAGATTGCCGGGATCTTGTGCAGGAATGTTGTCGTCCATCATGATGAGATCGACATCGCTTGTACCGGGAGAAAGATCATACAGCCATTTCAAATACGGATCACGGTATTTCTTGATCAGATAGGTGAAATTTGACATTCTTCCCAGAAGGTCTGTGGAATCACCGAAATCATATAATATTTTTGTTGAAGAATCAGTCTGGTACAAAAGAAATTTATATGCGTTTTTAAGTTTTTTCGGGAAATGAATTCCGAAGGTAATATCAAGCGCCTGCAATGCAGTATTAACACAATGCATTGCATGTGCTAAATATGAAAATCCCTCGCCGTAATCTCCGTCATTATCGAAGCCGTTATTGATGAGGCCGTTCAGCTTTAGCAACATACCGGTAAAATACGGTTCCAGTTCTTCACTGCTATAATCATCCATGACTGCAAGAGCACACAGGATCCCGCCAGCGGTAACATCCCCTATCCAGTTTGATGTGTTGGATGACACCCTGTTGTCTCGTACATATTCCTTGAAAATCTCAGTCACACCTTTTTCATACAGAGTTTTTGCGGCTATACGTCTGTCGTCGGTATCAAAACGATCGCAAATCATATCATATCCTACTGCAAGGTCACCAAGAATCTGTCCGACAGGCCAATACGTGAACTGCCCCTGATTCAAAATGTGAGGGTGAACAAAACTCGGCCATTTCGACATCATAAGAAATGCATTGCATGCTGCATTGCCCGCCTCTGTATCGCCAGAAATACCATAAACTACAGCGTTTGACCTGATGTAATTTGTCGGTGCGCTGATAGCTTGTATATACCCCCCGTAAGTCGGCAGCCAGTACTTTTCATCATATGCATCGAGGTTATACTGAAATTCGTTAACATTACGATTGTCGCGATTTCTTTTTGCGTTGCGCTGCAGGTTATTCCATATGGTCTGCATACGGCCTGTCGATGCTTTTTCAAGGATTTTCGGTCCATCACCGGGTTTTAACAGTAAACGGGGATTTTTATCCGGGGCTTCGTCACGTTTGACCAGAAATAATAAATCGGTGGATATCGTATCGTCTTTTTTGTCGCGTGATGAAGCTTTTATGGTGGCGCGCCACATTCCGGATGTAATTCCCGATCCTGAAGACAGCTTTAATGACAATGACCATTCATCGTCTTTTAGTCTCATCCTGTAGGTTTTAACCGATTCTCCCGTCAATGCCCGTGAGATTATGACAGCTACCGATCCTGCATTAAACGGCGCCCTGCCGGATATTATCAGAATATCGTTTTCTTTATAATGCTTTCCCGCAATAAACTCGGGCCATTCATCAAGCTTATGTACTTTAGGCGTATCAAAAATCCATTGTGATTCACGAAGCCCGTTGATGCTTATATCATCGATTCCGAACCGGAGAAGGTTTTCGGGATCAGCAACCGGACAGATAGCCATGAAAGCAACCGCATTCAGTTTTTTTACGCTGTTCAGAGATATTATATCGTTAAGTCGAATCGAACACTTTTGCCATTTCAACGTCTCGGTAAAGGGAATTTCATGTTCGATGTCGGTACCGTCCTCAAATCCGAACCGTACCTTTACACCCTTTATGTTACGGTTGCTTTTTACCATACACCTGAACGACAAAACACTTGATCCATTCACATAAATATTCAGCAATTTTCTGACACCGAAAATATAATCGATCTCATAATTCGGGGTTATCTCCCTGTAAAGAGCCCGATTGTCCACATTTTTATCTTTATACAGTGGTTTGACCCAGATAGTCGGATCATAGGCTGTATCCTGTGAGGGTGGATATGATGACCACGCGCCGACAGATCCATTTTCAAAATCATAATGTAATGTGAAGGGCTCAAGTACAACATCAGCCGATATCGGCAGAGTTAAATGCATCAGAATCAGAGTTACCAGTGTTAAAATAAACGGATGTTTCATAACTCCTCCGAATAATTAAACAGTATTTTGCATGATTTCAATTTACTTTTCCAAAATTACAACAGCCGCCGAAATACCCGAATCATGGGTTATACTGGTAAGGACATTTTTGACGTCAAGATTTTCAGCAAATTGTTCCGCTCTTCCATGAAATACAACCACAGGACGGCGATTCGGTTCAGAGACTACTTCCACAGAGGTAAAACCACCACATTCATCCCAACCTCTTCCAAGGGCTTTAAATGCCGCCTCTTTCACAGAAAATCGGGCGGCAAGACTTTCATAGTTATTCTTTTTCCCGTCACAATACTCCTGTTCGCCCAGAGTAAATACACGGTTGATAAACCGTGAGCCATGACGGTTAATTGCATCTTTTATACGTTCCACTTTCATTATGTCAATTCCAATGCCGATTATCATTCCACACCTTCCGATTTAAACAAAATATATCCACCCGCATATTTACGCAAGCTGAACCTTAACATATCGAAGGGTTCATAAAACAACATCTCAATATTTTCCAGATTGTATAAAACAATGAAATTCAGAAAACAATATCAAGTCAATAATCTGAAATTGATTAATATAATTCGCACAGTTTTTTACTTAATTTATTATAAATAAATAAAATAGCTTAATTCATAATTTGCGATTTTTTTTCCAATAATTCACAAAATTGTTGTAAAAAGAAAAAAACATGAACTGGTATTCGTTAATTTGTTAAAATATAATATCTTCAAAACGGACATATATATTTGAATAAATTTACGTTATTAGTTATATTAACATATAAACTGACGGGAAAAATCGTTATCAAATTATTAAAATACAGGTGCAAAACCAGTGAATAAAAAATTTATCGTTAAAAATACATTAATATTTGCTTTCATGTTAACGCTCCTGGTTTCGCAGGCAAATAAAGCATACACCGAAGAGGTAAGCAGAGCAGATTCACTCATAAAAGCAAAAAAACACTTCAGTTTCGCAGTACAATACAAAAACAATGAAAAATACGATGATGCATTCAGAAACTACGAAGCCTCAATCGCATATAATGATACTGTCTATCAGGTACACTACTCATTTGCCGATTTACTGATAAAGATGGATAATATTCCATACGCCAAAAGAGAATTTCTGACAGTATTCACACTTAATCCGAATCATTATAAGTCAATTGCACTTCTTTCTAAATTCTATTTCGAATCTGCCGACTACGATTCAGCACTAATTATGTATGAAAATATGTATCGACTTCAACCGGAGCAACTTACGATCCTTGAAAGTATCGCAAGTCTCAGGGAACATACGGGTAAGATCGATGATGCGCTCGATGCATATTCAGAACTTATCGCGAAGGGCAACGATAATTATTCAAATAATATAAAAGCAGCGACATTCGCCGAAAAACTTGAAAAATATGAAACTGCCCGGGATTTCGCAATAAAGGCACTAGAGAAAAAGCCGGATGATATCGATGCTTTAAACATTGCCATACAGACAAGTCTGGCTTTAAACGATACCGAATCCGCAATCAATTATTTACAGCGAATTTCACAGGTCGATGCTGCAGATACAAAATCGTTGATCCGACTGGAAAATTTATATAGATCAGGTTCCGATATTGAGCAACTCATCGCAACACTGAAAGAACATCACAAACGTATGCCTGACGATGCAGACATTATTGAAGAACTTGCCGAACGTCTTATGCAGACTGAAAAACCTGATGAGAGTATCGAGTTTTTACGCAAAGGTATTGAAATAGCTCCCGATAATGGGAAATTTCACATATTACTCGGAAATTATTACCAGGAAAAGGGAGATAATCAACAAGCTCTCCGAGAATACGGATTAGCATTAAAAGATGCAAAATGGAAATCGAG
Source organism: Candidatus Latescibacterota bacterium (assembly GCA_016927495.1). Lineage (GTDB taxonomy): Bacteria > Latescibacterota > Latescibacteria > Latescibacterales > Latescibacteraceae > JAFGMP01. The sequence goes on from JAFGMP010000352.1 coordinate 4,767, forward strand.
CGCGCAACAATTTATCTGGCAAATTGAAGAACCCGAAACCGCATCGGAAAAAGCAGAACGTGAATTTTTCAATCGGCCAGATCCGAAAAACCAATAGCCTAACAAACATTTATCACCATGAATTCTTCAACAGTCGGTTTTAAAACTTCTTCGGCTGATCTGCATAAAAAATCACCGCGTATTTTTTTATTCAGTCTGATCACCGCAATTATCTGCACCTTTACCATACTGATTGTACCGTTTCCCGTACACGAGGTAAATAAGGAGACAATAACTGTTCCTCCGGTTGTTATCACACTTCAGAACATACCTGAAACCCGTCATATCATAAGAAGCCCTGCACCACCGAAACCGCTCATAACACCCGGACTCCCTATCGAGGTCGAGGATGAAATCATACCGGATGATATCACTATTGAGGATACATACCTCGATCTTGATGCAGTGCCGAATACACCATCGTTTGTTTTAGTACCTGATACCGGAGTTAAAACGGAGGAATCGGAAATATTCGAATATTACGCAGTGGAAGAAAAACCTCAGCGCATTAATAATGTCGTACCGGTCTATCCGCCAATGGCAGAGCGTGCTAAACTTCAAGGCAGAGTAACACTCCGTGTTCTTGTAAACAAAGCGGGAGATGTGGATTCGGTACACGTTGAAAGTGGACTTAAGATTTTTCACGAATCCGCAATTGAAGCTGCCAAAGCTACTCGTTTTACTCCGGCAAAACAAAACGATCGCCCGGTTGCCTGCTGGGTGATCATACCGTATACGTTCGTTTTTCAGGAATAAACATATACAATAATACTATATCAGAACCCAACAGGAGTGCAGTATGTTGTACCCGTATTCCGAGAACCCCATTTATATAACGACTTTTTCCCCGTTTGCTCTTCTGATAGCGTTCTCTGTGGCTTTATCGGAATCTACCTGGCCGTCGAGTATATGAATGACACGGTTGGCATGCTCAGCTATATACGGTTCATGCGTTACGAGAATAACAGTATTTCCCTTCGAATGAAGTACTTCAAAAATCTGCATGATCTCCTCACCGGTCTTTGAATCAAGGTTACCGGTGGGTTCGTCGGCAAGAATAATCGAGGGATTATTAACCAGAGCTCTTGCTATCGCAACACGCTGGCGCTGGCCGCCTGAAAGCTCACTCGGTTTGTGGTGCATGCGTTCCCCAAGACCGACAGCCTGCATCGAGGCAATAGCTAATTCACGGCGTTTCTTTCTCGAAACTCCCAAATAAATCAGGGGCAGTTCGGTATTGTGAAGAGAATCGGAGCGTGAAAGAAGATTAAAGTTCTGAAAAACAAAACCGATCTCTTTATTTCTGACTTCCGCAAGTTCATCATCAGTCATATCGGAGACCGCTTTTCCGTTGAGGTCATATGTTCCTTCCGATGGAGAATCGAGGCATCCGAGAATATTCATAAGCGTTGATTTCCCGGAACCGGAAGGACCCATTATAGCTACATATTCATTTTTTTCAATAGACAGACTCACACCTCTCAGAGCGTGAACCACTTCTTCACCAATCTCATAATTTTTTGCAATATTTGTCATCTGTATTAGCATTATTACTCCTTCTTATATAATTAAGCTGTGTAGGTGCTAATTTATTCGCTTTTTGAAAAAAATGCAAGATATTTATTCATGCCGAAGAGCCTCGACCGGATCGAGCCGCGATGCTCTCCATGCCGGATATACACCGAATATCAAGCCGACAGACAAAGAGAAACCTACAGCTATCATCATAAGTTTGGGGGAAATCAAACTTATAAAAGTCATATGTGTGATGCTCGTTATATATATCGAAATTGCTTTGCCTATAATAAGTCCCAGACCGATACCGAGCATTCCACCGAACAAGCATAATACAACAGCTTCTACAATAAACTGGTGAAGTATATTCGACCTTGTGGCTCCAAGTGCTTTTCTGACACCGATTTCGCGGGTTCGCTCGGTTACCGATACAAGCATGATATTCATTATCCCGATTCCGCCGACTATCAATGAAATACCCGCAACACCGCCGGCAACCGCTTTCATTATTAGTAAGACTCTGTTAATCTCTTCGAGTTCCCCCTCACCGGTACGAATGTTATATTCATCTCCATGATCGTGATATCTCCGGTATACCCGCTTCATGGCATCAACAACTTCATCGACATATTCCGGGCTTTTGGCTTTTACCGTTATATAACCTAAATGGTCATGGCCGAGAATTCTTTCCTGGGCTGTCGTAACCGGTATCATGACCCTGTCGTTGTAGTTATTATCGAAAAACTGTTTGGATTCCATAACACCGACCACCGTATAGCGCATCCCCCCCATTTTGACTTCTTTCTCGATGGGATCGGAAACACCGAAAAGATCTTCAGCAAGCTGGCTTCCGAGTACACATACTTTTGCTTTGTTAGCCATATCAAAAAAATTAAGGAAACGACCTTTGGCAATTCTCCAGTTTTGTTCCATAATATAATATGGAGATGTTGATTCAACCGAACCATAGGTAGAGGCCGAACGGTATTGCATATTTGATTCTGTACCGCCCATATTGACCCAGACATGAGGGATAACATATTCAACCAGATTCGTTTCAGCCATTATCGCCTCGACATCACGATATGTTAAATACTCCTCCCATGGTCGTCGAACCCAGTTGCCGCTTTCGTTGCGGTACCAACTGTCCGGCGCCCATGACCAGATCATCGAATACCCTCCCATCTTGTCGAACTCACCGAGTATATATGACTGAAGTCCTTCACCGAGGGAAACGATGCCGGTCACAGAACCTACCGCTATTAATATACCTAAAAGACTCAGAATACTGCGAAGCTTATTTGTTCTTAGTTGTATAATTCCCATACTTATAGGTTCTAAAAGATTCATATAGTATACCTTACATTATTTATTTTATTCATATCTCAATGCTTCTATCGGGTCAAGTTTCGATGCTCTGAAAGCCGGATAAACGCCGAAAAAAAGACCAATAGCGGCAGAGTATATAACGGCAAAAATCATAAGACCTGGACTTACAATACTCTCAAAAGGAGCCGGTGTCAGGCTTTTTATCCATGCCGATAAACCGGCTCCGAGTCCGATGCCAAGTAAAATACCGAGTCCGCCGCCGAATAAACAGAGCACAATCGACTCGAGAATAAACTGAAAAAGTATCGTACGTCTTTTTGCACCAAGAGCTTTACGTATCCCGATCTCTCTGGTTCGTTCTGTTACCGATACAAGCATAATATTCATTATCCCGATCCCGCCCACCAGCAGTGAAATACCGGCAATACCGCCCGCAACCGCTTTCAGTATAAATACAACCCGGTTGAATTGCTCTATCTGCCCTTCTCCGGTTTCAATCTCAAATTCATCAGCATGCTCATGCAAATTTTTCATTGCATATCGTATCTGGCTTACCACCTCATCGACATATTCCGGCGCTTTGGTTAGTACGTAAAACCTGCTTACACGATTATTTCCAAATATTCTTTTCTGTGCGGTTGTGTACGGGATTATCATATGTCGCTCGTTGGTTCCGCCAAAAAATTTTAATTCGGAGAGCATTCCGATTACGAGATACCGGTCACCTTCGATTCTTAATTCTTTACCCACAGGATTTTCGCTGCCATAGAGGTCATGTGCCAGTTCAGGGCCTATTACCGTTACTTTTGAGGCATACTTCACATCTGCTTCTGAAATAAATCTGCCGCTGGCGATCTCCCAGTTTTCTATCTTGTAATGATGCTGATTAGAAGCCCTGATTCGTGCCGATGCAGTAGCGCTCCGATATTTGACAGTCCGGTCCATATAAATTATCGGCACAACAAAATCAATATGCGATGATGCCTGTTGTAAAAACTCCATGTCACGGTTTTCAAGGTATTCTTCCCAGTTACGACGCACCCACCGACCCTTCTGGTTACGATACCATTCACGGGGTGATTGTACCGAAATCTGATTTGGTCCACCGGATTTTTCAAACTGCTTAGTAACCACAGACCTGAGTCCGTCGCCAAGTGATACGATGCCGGTGACACTGCCAACACTGATCAGAATACCAAGAATTGATAAAGCGGCACGGAGTTTGTGTGTTCGAAGCTGTTCTATTCCTAAGACTATTGTTTCAAGGATTATCATATAACTCGTTAAGTTTTATTGGTTTAAGTTAGCTGCCGAAAATTAAAAAAGGGTGAGTAAAAATATATTTATTATTAAATTTAGACGTCGGTCATAGCGATTTAGTTTACCTTTAATTACCGATAAATTATATAGAGGAATATTTCAATTCTTCTTTATAAATTGTAAATAATTCTTTCATAGTGATGTATGAGCACTCACGACTCTGTCTTTTTCTCATCTTTTTTCTTCTTTTTGTTTTTTTCTTCTTCGGCTTTTTTCTTTGCCTCAAGATCTTTTGAAAATTTTTCAGCATCCGTAGCTACCACAGTTGTAGTATCGATATCGGCAATGACCTGGACACGGCTGTCTGATTTTATACCGAGATCCACTTCCATTTCGGTAAAGTCTTTAAAGGGATCTTCAGGTTTTTTAAACATTTCGAACAATGGAAATTTCTTTTTATTTTCATCTTTGGTCGTGTCTTGTGCCGCTTTTACATAAATAAGATTCCTGATGTTCTGACTTCCTTCTTCTTTGGAGCCTTCATTTTTTTCATAGACAGATTCGAGAGGAAGAAAAGTTATACTGTCGATTTCGGCAATAATCACATCGACATCGCAACTCATTCCCGGTTTGAGCCGGGGATCTTTATCGATTATTTCAACTTCCGTATTGAAGGACACTACCTGCCTGCCCTGCTGAAGCTTTCCAACTGGTGATATATGTTTGATTTTACCCGCAAATGATGTATCAGGATAAGCATCGAGGGTAATCCTTACCTTATCTTCGACTTTGACCCTGCCGATATCGACCTCGCTTATATTAGCTTTGATAATTTGCGCGGAAGGATCCCCAATCTGAAACAGATTAGTGCCGGCAAGCATAGAACTCATACCGGAGGTAACCAGTACGCCTTCTTCTATATATCGTACCGTTATAACGCCATCCAGCGGGGCTTTCACTTTTGATGTTACAATTCTTTCCTCCGCGCCGGTACCTTCGGTCTCAATCTCTTTTTCCATGATTTCCAGTTCGAGTTTTGCCAGACTATATGAGTTCTGAGCGATACTGAGGTTGTTTTCGGCATCCTCGAGATCTTTTGCGCTAATATAAGCATTTTTTGCAAGTTCACGGACTCTTTCAACCTCTTTTTGCAGCCGGTTGATCTCAATTCTTGTGCGGTCTACAGCCGATCTTTTCTGAAAAAGCTGGAGTGTCTGATTGGGATCAGGATCGATTATGCAGAGAATCTGACCTTCTGTTACTCTGTCGCCCTCTTCGACAAGAATATCTTTTACTATTCCGGCTATCTTGGATTTGACCTCAATTGTCCTTATAAGCTCGATATTACCGGTTTCGGTGAGTTTTTCGGTGACGTTTCCATACTGTACCTTGGTTGTTTTAATTTCTTCGACTTTTTTACCACGGGCAAGGTTTTTTCCTACGATCAAAGCGATGACAACCACAACGGCCAGAATTATAAGTATCTTTTTAAGACGCTTTTTACCCTTTTTTTTCAATGCCATTTTTCCTCCCAAATTTCCGAAATGTCATTTTGATACGATATTCACATTTAAATCACGTAAGAGCGTTCCTTTCGAACTCTTAAACTCAAGTACCGCTAATGTGTAATCCATAAGAGCTTTATTATACAGGGACAGTGCATTTGCAAGGTCTTTTTGATATTCAAGAACCAGATAACTTGTAGATAAATTATTGCGGAACCGTTCTTCTTCCATTTTCAACTTGAGTTCGTTCACCTCAACCGAAACCTCGGCAACATTGAGCTTTTCAAGATTTACCTTCACTTTCCCGATGCTTGTCCTGATCTCAGTGAGAATTTGATTTTCAAGATCTTCGAGTTCAAGTTGTGCACGGCGCATATTTATCTGGCGTTGTTCGAGCGCTGCTTTTGCACTTCTGTTTCCGATCGGATAATTTAGACTCAGCCCGACATTCCATCCATAGGCATTTGCATCGCTTAAATCCCGTAAATCCTTGTTTACGGTTTCACCCGAACTGTTAATACGGTATGATGCATTGAAAGATAAATCCGGCTTCGTCGAATTTTTTGCCACACCAAGGCGTATTTCATTCTGCTTCATCGAGGTTAACTTAATCTGATAGTCCGGTCGGTATTGTAAGGCTTCCTGCCGGGCTTTGTCAAATGTAAGGTCAACTTCGGGAATTTCCGGAAAATCAGTGGGGATGATATTTAAATTCCAGTCATTGTCATCGGTAATATTCAACAGCTTTTTCAATGAGTCTTCAGTTTCCCTGATCGTATTCTTCTGATCCAGAACATCCTGTTCACGGGCAAGAAGGGCGCTTCTCGCCTGCAGTACATCCGATTCTGTCAGTATTCCCAGTTCAAGGCTTTTTTGATTATAAGCGAGAAGACTATCTGCCTGGGCATGGGAAAGCTCAAAAACATGCAGTGTCTCACGGGAATATACAAGTCCCCAATAGGTATTCAGAACCTGATTCAATAAATCAATTGCATTCCCCTCAATGTTTAAAAGAGTGGATTCACCATCCAGTTCAGCCAAAAATATTCCTGAACGGTTTACTTTCTTACCAAAGTCTTTTAATAGGGGCTGATTAAATTGGATGCCGAAATAACTCGAATAGTTCTTTTCCGCTTCAACATTACTTTCTGATAATGTATTATAAAACCCGGTTCCCCAGTTGGCGCCGGTTGACAATTTCTGGCCTAATGACATGTTTAATTCGGTCGATTTACTCTCTATTTTTTTCACAGGAATGTAAATCGCATAATTGGGACTTTTCGACTCACCTCTGTCGACACTGATGTTAAACGATGGATCGAAGGCAGATTTTTGCTGAATTACCGAAAGTTCATTCAATTGCATACCAAGACGGGAGGATTTAAGATTTAAATTGAATGCAAGAGCTTTTTCTATACAGTCATCAACAGTGAGTTCAAGACTTTTCTGCTCAGCCGCAGCCGTATGTGCGGAAATTATCGACATATACAATACTAAAATGCAGGTAATTCCGCAATTTTTTTTTCGAATCATTTAGTTGCTCCTATTTATAAGCCCGATTAATTAGTGATGGTATTTTTATCATGACTATATCTATTTGTTTGCAAGTGTGACGATATTCATTTCCGAAACGTTGCATTTTTTTTCATTTTTTTTAAAAATATTTCTCTATGATACACAGGTAATACATTTTGGGCGGGGAAAATATTCAAAATTATAAACTTGATTTTTATTTTCTCTGAAGTTGTATGCTGCCGTTTACAGTTTTTGCTTTTATTCTGTTACCCCCATCCCGCAGCCTCCCAACAAGTTCCTTTTTCGATACAGTACTTATTGTTACACTGAACTCCTGAGCTTTTATCGAACCGTTAACGGTTTTGAAATCGACATCGGCATTCATATCGAATGCGGCAAATATATCGATGCTCCCGTTAACGGTTGATAATTCCGAGTCACATGCCATTACTCCGGGTAAAGTTATTTTCAGATTACCGTTAACCGCGTTTGCTTTAGTTATACAATCAGCATCAACGACGTAAACATTACCATTTGTAGTTGCAGCGGTAATTTTTCCGTTTGTACGTGTAACCTCGACATTCCCGTTCGTTGAATAAGTCTCCGTATCGCCATGTGTTTCAACTATACTAACCGTACCGTTTACGGTTTTCACATCATCGAGTGAAGCTTGTTTGGGAATTTTTACGGTGTAATTCACGTTAACTTTGGGACCGGATGACATGAATCGTTTGAATGATCTTCGAAAGAAAGAATCATCATTTTGATCATATTTATGGTACACGGTTTTGATGTTCAGCGAGCCGTTATTTATGACTTCAATCGTAACAAGATCAAGATCATCCTGTCCCCTGTTTGTGCGTTTTACAGCTCGGACATCCACATAATCATTATCCCATGAACTGACATGAATATCACCGTTCACATTTTCAACGGTAACAGCGGTTCCGGGACTTATCCTGTACGTCTGGCGGAATTCCTCTTCAGCATCAGCAGTTGCTTCGGACACTGAAAACAAGAGGAGTAAACTCAGACACAATCCTATACTGCAAAATATTTTTTTCATATCAGTCCCTTAAATCGAGTTATGGAGTTTTTAGTTATTATACAGTGGGATTATTCAGATATTTTTACGTCATCATTCTGTGAATTATCTCCATCCTGTATTGCTTTACGTCGGTTCCGTTCTGCAAGACTGTCCTCATAAACCCTGAATGCCCTTTCACGGTCCTGTGCGGTCATTTTCCAATAGGCAAGGAAACCAATGCCACCAAAAAAGATTATGACGCCACCGGTCAGCATATCCGGGTCGTAATGTCTTTGAACCATGGTGGCGCTAATTATTAATGCAAGACCGATTGCTAAACCGGCAAGCCCAAGAAACAACGGGAATCCACCTTTCCCGGGTTGAGGGATCGTATTGAAACCTCTTCGTATGGCTTCCATCCGTTCTATATGACGCCGTGACGCTATGTAGATAATTATTGCTGTTAC
>JAFGMP010000353.1 GCA_016927495.1 Candidatus Latescibacterota bacterium
AATGGATTTTGTCGTCAGAAGGTTCCTTCCTGTCGTCAGATATCGCAAAAGAGCTTAAATTGTCGTCTCGTGTCGACATGAAGAACTGTTCGAAGATTCTGAGCAGACTGGTTGAGGAAGAGAGGTAATTGGTGGATAGTGGCAAACCCGATAATTAAGGGCAGACACATGGGTCTGCCCCTACGGTTTACCGGATGTTATGCTGATTTTGGGTGTAGGGGCGAACCTGTGTGTTCGTCCTGTTTTGTATATCGTACGATTTATTCCGTTGTCCGAACCTTGATTTTCCTGATTAAAGGATTCCATGCTTTTATAAAAAGAAAAAAGCAACAGAACGTGTCGTATCGCAGCAATCTTTTCTTCGAAAACGAACGTGACATGTCCGTTTCATTTTCTTTGTGTCTTTTTATCATGGCAATCCTCTGAAAATCCTGGTAATCATGGTAGTAATCAAGAAAATCAAACAAATCATGGTTCATACGTTTTAGGCAGTAAAATATTAAACCTGATTTCTCAATATTCATTAAGGGAATAAATCGCCCCTCTCGCTCCGGGAGAGGGGAATCAAAGGAGTGAGGGCATGTTCACTTTAAAGCCAGTCTTATGACAAACAAAATACTTTTTGCCGGATCATTGATTTTGAACCTAACCCTTAAGAATACTTGAAATACGTTATAACAGTTATTAACTTACTTCAACACATACCTTTAAAAAAATTAAAACCTAACACAGGTGATAAACATGGATACGAGACGTTCTTTCATGAAGAAGACCGCAATTGGCGGGATTGCAGGCATTCTGTCAGCGGGAAAAGCGCCTGCGTTTGCACAGGACATGAAACTTCTCAAACTCAGCAAATTGGGACTCGGTTCACACAATTTTCTATCGAGTTTCAAAAATCCGCCTAAAAATTTCGCAAAACCGGTTCAGTGTAAACCATATGCCGTATGGGATGATATTCCCGAAGTTGCGGAAGCTATGAAAGGCGACCTTTTCGAAAAAGTGATTCATGATCCGGTAGAGATTATCAGGGAATCGGACGGCGTTCTTGTAATGCATGCCGATTACCGTAAAGTGTTCGAGCTTGCCCAGCCTGCACTCGAAATGGGCAAGCCGGTGTTCATAAACAGGCCATTTACAGCTACCATTGCCGATGCGCAGGAAACAGTAAGACTTGCACAGGCCTATGATACTCCCCTCATGAGCGCATCATCCCTGGAGTTCCAGCCCGAATGCGAGGAAATGGGGCAATTCATAATCGATAAAGGCCCGCTGCGCGCTTACGAAGCATATTGTATGGAACCTCATTTTACCTGGCATTTTCCCCATGTCATTAACTATGCGCATGCGGCTTTAGGCGGTGGAATCGACACTGCATATTTCGCAGGCGATTATGTTATGGAACTTCGCAAATGGACTATCGACAAGCAGCCGATCGGTTCTTCACTATGTGTATTGACTTATAAATCGCGCAATGGAGAACCTTCGATTATCGGCATGAACCACTGTGGGGCCCAACCCGGAGGCTATCATATCGATGTCTATGCGGCTCAGGAAAACAAACTTTTCGAATGTGATGTAAAAACATTGTTCGACCATATGTTTATTGCGCTTCATGATTTCTTTGTAAACCGAAAAATTCCACGTCCCTACGAAGCGATACTCGAACAGCACAGGGCACTGGTTGCAGCAAACGTTTCGCGTATTACCGGTAGGGCGGTAAAGCTCGATTCGCTGGACGCTGATGATGCTCTGCCCTATTCGGAAGGAATTAGAAGGTATATTGTAAACAGAATACTTCAGAAAAAACAATAGATTTAAATGAAAAGGATGGAACGACAGTTACACTTCAATTTTTCACCTGATTTAATGAGTGATAATACGGTCGACGTCCTCTTCTTTTCCGCTGACCAGCATAATATCACCTTTACGTAATACATATGAACTCCCCGGCATGATTACTTTCTGATCGCCTCCCTCTATCGCTTCTTTGATAAGAAAAATCGAGACGCCGTAATTTTTACGTAAACCTATATCTTTAATCGATCTGTTTACAAAAAAATCAGGTACAATTATTTCCGTGACAATGGTTTTATCACCAAGATGAAGTCGCTGGGCATCTTCCTTACTATGGATGACTGCCCCGAGTTCCACAGTAATATTACGGTTATTTACTTCAATGTTATATTGTCTGATCACATCGCTTATAATTATTGACCCCCTGAGTACTCTCATGTCATCGATTACCGGCAACCGGTCATATCCCGTATCTCCGAACACAGTAAGAGCATGATCGAGTGTCTGCTGTATATTCAGTGACGGCGACTCCTCGACAAAATCATTGATACTGTTGTAATGACTCAACAAATCGAGATTAAAGATCACATGCTTAAGCTGCTGAAGCAAAATCGAACCTTTATATTTCCCGCGATCATCAATGACAAATATAACATTGCGGTGTTTTTTAAGTGCGAGGTCCATTAATTCACCGACAGAAGCACTTTCATTCACAGCCGATTCATCATGCCGTAAAATATCTTTAACTGCGACTGACCGCAGAATATTGAGATCCTCACCCATGTGAACACGAATACCTCTGCGTGCAAGTTTTGTCGTATAAATTGAATCCGGACTGAATTTTCGTGAGACAAAAGAGGCAATCACCACAGTAAACATGAGAGGCAATATAATGCTGTAATTATTGGTCAGTTCGACAAGAACAATGATTGCCGACAATGGCGCCAGTGTACATGCGCTGTTTACCGCAGCCATTCCGACCAGCGCATAAGCGCCGACAGCACCGGTCATATGGGGAAAAAACATGTTAACTATTGTCCCGAATGCTCCGCCAAGCATCGCTCCTACAAAAAGTGACGGCGCGAAAACACCACCGGAACCACCGGAACCGATAGTTATCGATGTAGCAAAAATTTTGATGAATACAAGCAGAATCATGACAACCAGAGAAATTTTTCCTGCAAATAATACCTCGATGGTGTCATATCCCACTCCCATAATATGGGGAAAACTTATTGCGATAATTCCCACCACCAATCCGCCCAGAGACGGCTTTAACCATTCGGGTATTTTTATAGAGCGGAAAAAGTCTTCTGCAATATATAAAAAACGGGTGAAAAGGTAACCAACCACTCCGGCCATAAGGCCGAGGAGCAAATAAATGAATAATTCCCACAATGATACCATTTTAAACTGAGGAAGGGTAAATTCCAGAATATTCCCCTGAAAATGACGTATTATTGCAGTTGATGTTACCGCGGCGACAATGATAGGAGTAAAGGATGTTAATCCGAAATCTGTCACTATGAGTTCAAGTGCGAAAAGTGTGCCCGCGATCGGTGCATTGAATGTAGCGCTTATACCTGCGGCAACACCACATCCAACGATTGTTTTCATCTGCACCGGCCGGAGACGTAGAATCTGTCCAGTTGTCGATGCTATTGCAGCACCAATCTGGACTATGGGGCCCTCACGGCCGACTGAACCGCCGGAACTGATGGAGATTGCCGAAGCGAGTGTTTTTACCAGCACAACGGCAGGACGTATGATACTGTTGTTAGTTATGACCGCTGACATAACCTCCGGCACACCGGGTCCTTTTGCCTCACGGGCAAGGAAGTAAATAAGCGGGCCGACAATAAAGCCTCCGATAATGGGAATGAATACTCTCTGCCACCAGGGCACAGTAAGCAGAAATTCAGGATACATATTCGGTGTGTGCCACCAGAGATACTGCAGAAAAAAGATTAACTTTTTGAAAAACAGCGCACCGAAACCACCCAAAACACCAATGACTGCCGCAAGCACTGTGGTTTCGGCAGCAGGACTGAACCCGAGTTTTTCAAGAGAGAAATGTTTTTTATGTCTGGTATGGGGCATTATGTATTTTTATCTTTATATTGATAAACCAATGCAATTAAATCAGATTACACTTCTCTGAGATTTAAGATTTATTTGTGAGATTTTTCACGAAGTATATAAAATACTATATTTTTTTTATGTTGGCAAGGGCATATAAGATAAAAAGATGCTTAAAATAAAATTAGAAATTTTTGAAACCTTTTATAAATCTGATTCAGGAAAACACGCAGTCTTTCACAACAAAAAAAGATGAATCGACGAGATATTATATTATTAGAAACCTTTGAAGTATCAAGTTCTGAAGATGCATAATCCTCAAAGGGTACAATTTTTA
>JAFGMP010000354.1 GCA_016927495.1 Candidatus Latescibacterota bacterium
ATAGACCTGAACAGTTTGAGAAAAAGATGACCGGAGTTCTTGTAGATTCTTCTGTTTGGATTGAATATTTTCGAGGTCATAATGTGAAAGAATCTTTTGAAAATCTTTTGGACAACAGTCAGATCTACGTAAACGATCTTATTCTGTCTGAACTCATTCCATATCTTATTGTCAGAAAAGAAAATAAAGTCATAGACCTGTTGAGAAGAATCAATAAATTTGAAATGCATATTAATTGGCAGGAGATAATTTCGTTTCAAGTTAAAAACATTAAAAACGGTATAAACAAAATCGGTATTCCTGACCTATTAATAATGCAGAATGCACTTCAGAATGATTTAAGTCTTTTTACCCTGGACGTTCATTTCAGGCATTTACAAAATATCCATGGGTTTAAGTTGTATTGAACCCAACAAATGAATGATAACTTTCGTTTGTGAGTAGCCCTGTTCTCAATAGCTGTCAAATACTGGTCATACAATCTAAAAAAATACGAAATCGTTGGAAATCAAGTAATACATTTTTAATTAAGTTTCTCACCGTGAAATCTTTAAAACCATAGCTGATGAGGTAATTGAGTTATAGATTCAATTTTTGAACCGTTTAAATTATACCACATTCTCTAATTACGCATAACAGGCAATAGGATTCGGGTTCAAAAGTTGAAATTAAACGGATAAAAGTGTTGAAAACAGGCAATTTATTATTGTATAAAACATAAAAGTTTCCGAAGATTTAAACCTTTTCTGCCAAAGGAAACCGGATGATATTCAACTATGCATGTTTTATTGTGTTCGGGCTCATAGTAAACCAGACCGATGGGACAACTCCCCTTTTTAACGAAACAATCACACTGACGCAGACCAGACCCTCCTGGGGAGAGGTCATGAGCGATTCAGTGGGGGTTTCAATTAACTATGATTTGAAAAACCTCTACATAACTCTTGACGCATATCAGGACACTTCGACAATCGTAGGTTTTAACTCGACACGCGACAACGGTTTGGAACAGGATTTATGCGGTTTCATAATAGACCCGCTGGGGACTTCACAGGAAGGGTACATGTTCCTGTTCGGCGCAGGCGGAAATTTTATGGATGCGAGAATTCTCAGAAGCACGGGCGGATCGGAGGAATATTCATGGGACTCAGACCTCTCATACACTACCCAAAGAACCGATTACGGATACAGAGTTGAAGCCGAAGTCCCTTTTTCGAACTTCAGGAGATCTTCGGCGGACGAACACAGATGGGTGATAAACATAACAAGACAAAAGCAATCCACCGGTGAATCAGGTTTGTATAAGATCACAGAGACGAGAGGCGCGGACCTGCTCTTTAAATACGGAATTGAGCTGACTCTCAGCGGAATAGGCGGCAGAGAACCTGTTTATGTCACCCCTTACGGAATTTGGGGGGGGGAGATAGACGATGGAGTAGAGAGTGAGAAGGGAGACGCCGGTTTCGACGCGAGAATTCCAGTAGGAGCGAGTTCTGTCGTAAATCTCGCCTTCAACCCGGACTTCAGCCAACTCGAAGGCGATCCGCTGGAGTTTGACTTCAACACGCAATACGCGCTCTACTATTCCGAATACAGACCTTTTTTTGTCGAAGAGAGAGGTGTTTTCCTGTCCCACAGAGAGATCTTTTATTCGCGCAGGATTTATAACCCTTTTTTAGCGGCGAGATATACATACAAAACAGACGTCAACCAGTTCGGTTTTATCCTTGCGTCGGATGAGGAAGATACAGCCATAGGCAATCCCGACGCCTACGCCGGTTTGATGAGGTATAAAAAGACTTTCGGAGTAAACTATTTAGGAGCGATGATTTTAGGAAGGCAGAACCGAGAGACGGAAGACATTAACTATGTTTTGATGACTGACGGGGATCTGAATTTTTTCAACGAAATGATAAGCGGCAATTACACACTTGCAATTTCAGGGACAGAAGGCGACGAAGAGGACACCACGGGTTATTACTATGATATAGAGACAAGTTATAAGAGAAGTAATTTCAAGCTGAGAATATACAATTTTGGCATCACAAGACACTACGAAAATAAATTGGGATACCTCACGGAGAAAGACTATCAGTCCCTGTACGTATATTTTGACTACAGGTTAAACTTCAACAGGCCTGTTCTAAAAAGAATTATTTTTGGTCTATACCCTGGCGCATCGGGAACATTGGATGATTTCTGGGGAGATCTCGCCGGCAATTTCGATTCGCTCGAGTATTCTATGGCGGAATATTTGGCGGTCGAACTTTTCAGCAGTTTTGTAGGGTATGCCTGGATTCATCAGGATAAAACAGAATACAACGGAGATTATTTCTATCTTCACGGAGTTGAAATGGGTATAAACAACGACATAACTCCGAATATTCATATCTATGCAGGGGGATATTCGGGTTACGGAATAGATTATAATTGGAGCAGGCTGTGCAGAAAATACAGTTTTTGGGGTGGAGTGTACGGGAATATTTTTGAGAAAATATCATATAATACCTACTTTCAGGCACAGCAGTTCTACGGTGACACAACGGGTTTTGCCTTAAAATCTTCGGAAATCAAAAACGCAGATTGGCAGTGGACTTCATACAAACCGACAGTCGAGCTGACCTTTACCCCCGACAACAGATATTCGCTGACAGTTACTTACCAGAAACTATGGGCAGATTTTGCCCCCTATTATTGGGCTCCCGAAAATTACGACCTTGACGACGATAAATTCTTCGCACTTCTGACTTTCAAACCTTCAACGGGAGATGCTGTCTATTTAGGTGTGAGGTTCCCGGAAAAACTCGTCTTCTTCAAATTCACCCACAGGTTTGAGTTTTGAAGATAAAGAGTTATAACCACGAAGCGAGTAAAGCTTTGCTTAGCTCGTGCACGAAGGGAGGGTTGCAAGCAATGCTCCTATACAAAAAAAATATGAATACATATTTTTTACCTGAGAACACGGAGGATGAATTGCATTCAAATATCTTATTTGTCTGCAGCTAATAAGAAGTTTTTACGAAGTTTAAAAATGTCAAACTATTTAAAGAAAACTTATTTTATTGCAAAAAGTGTAAAATTTAGTCTTTATTTGCTTGCATAAAGTGTCATATTATAACACTTTTTTGGTTTAATAATCCGCTTGAATTTGGTTTTGTATGTTCTGTCCCGAGCTGTTTTAATCCGAAGATTTTTCAAACAAAATCAAATCACTCAAAGTATCGTAAGCGTTCAAAACTTCTATGGTCAGTTCAGCGTCGGCTTCTTTAATATCGGGGTTGTCCCAGTTCCAGTTGAACGCAAAATTGAATTCGGCGTAAAAAGTTTCATAGGGGTTTATCCATTCATCCGGCGTGAATCCGAAGTCGTCTTCCACCCAGGGAATTTCCTCGTATTGAGATTTCAGTTCGGCACGAAAATCAATGCTTGAAATGATATACGGAGTGTTATTGTAAATCCAAAACATGACAATAGGTTCCCGGCCATGGTTTTTTTCCAAAAAGAAAAATATTTGATTCAGGATCTCGATTTTTTCATCCGTGTTTTTCATTGTGTCAGTTGCAGGATTTTCCTGTTCAACTTGAATTCTCAAAGAATCCTGAGGAGTGCCCGGGTTTGTTGCTGGATTTGATGTCAACAAGTTTGTATATAATAAAAAAAACAGTGGGATAAATATTATAAATTTCATGTATCCGCCTTTTCTATTGACCTTAATTTATAATATAATGATTATTACATTAAAAAAATG
>JAFGMP010000355.1 GCA_016927495.1 Candidatus Latescibacterota bacterium
CTTTTATACAACTATTATTCAGAGATGGTAATATAGGCTCACCTACTTCTTTCGCCAATTTTACAGAAATTTATGGACTCAATCTTTTTTTTCTCATCAGGCATATATTTGTCGACTATTTCCATGTTCTTTGTGTTAATCATAAACACGATACGGAACCCGGTCAAATTATTTCATGTATAGATTTTGTCAAGTTTTAATTATTAGAATGTCTTTTACAAAAAAGAGTACCCACATGTGTATAATATCAATTCTGGGATTTATTCTTGGCTCTAAAAAACATCTGATGCGAAATGTTTTTGTTTTTTTTCTATTCTTAATAGTTACCTCAACGGCATTTCCTGAAATAATGATGGAATATGATCCAAAGATGGGTGGTGGACCGCCGTTTCGCAGATTGTTCCTCGATGCGATGGTAACAGAGAAATCTCATGATTTGGAAAGGATTTTCCATACTGTGCAAAAGTATCAGGGCAATCCCATCTTCAGAGGTAATGCCGCATGGGAAGGGTGGGGGCCTAATATTGGGGGAACTGTTATCAGGGATGATGACAAACTTCGTATGTATTATTACTGCATCAGTGATGATGAACCGACCATAATTTGTATGGCGGAATCGAATGACGGTATTCACTGGACACACCCCAATCTTGGCCTTGTTGAATGGAAAGACTCGAAGGATAATAATATTGTCGAGTGCTCCACCATGGTGGGAAAACTCGCACAGCCTGATAATCCTGACAAATCATGGATCACATTCAGTAAAAAACGCATGGGATACTCACCCGATGGTATGCACTGGCAATGGGACGAAAATGATGGTGAACTTTTCAGTTCATCTGATGTAATCAACTGGTTTTTCGATCCATACAAGAACAGGATGTGCGCCACATGGAAGTGCGGCAACCGCAGGCATCGGGCATGTGGCGTAGTTTGGTCATCTGATCTCGTAACATGGACAAAACCATATGACGGGCCTGTTTTTGTGGCTGACGACCTTGACCCCGATCCGACTCAAATTTATGGGATGCCGGTATTTGCGTACCAGGGTATGTTCATCGGTCTGCCACTTATCTATCATGCCCGATGGATCAAGTATGGTAAATACACCTCTGCGATGGTTCTGTTTGAAGCTCAGGAGGGTAGCCCCAAAAACGGTGATATCCAGCTTGCATGGAGTTGGGACCTGGTGAACTGGACCCGTACCCCGAAACGCGAGCCGTTTATTCCCAACAGTCCGTCAGGGTCATTTGATTTTGGATTTATCGGCGTTGCCCGTGAGCCTCTTGTTATGGGAGATGAATTATGGTTCTATTATTCCGGGTGGGATCAGGTTCATGTAAATAAGGGTAATCCATGGGATGTAACTTATCCTAAAGCTGCTGTCGGTCTTGCTACGATCCGTCTTGACGGTTTTTGCTCCATGTACGCGGGTGAACAGGAAGGCTGGCTTGTTTCCCGACGGGAAGTTTTTAACACTCCAAGAATAATACTGAACGCACAATGTGATTCCGGCGGATATATTTCCGCTGAGTTGGTTGACAGAGAAAATAACGTGATACCGGGATTTGAAAAAAATAATTGTATCCCTTTCGAAGGCGATTCGGTGAGTGGAGAACTTACCTGGAAGACAAAAAAGTTTCAGAAAGAGTTTATCGATAAAGATAAAAAGGTTAAATTTTATCTGAAGAATGCGAATATTTACTCGTATTTGCCGGTCGATATCAACCAGCAGATCGATGACGGCTGGCCTGATTGAAAATGTAAATATTTAGTATTGGAACCAGCCAGATAAATTTTAATGGGAAATCTGACTGTAAACAATTATCAATGGGGTATTAATGTAATTAAAAAAATAAGCCTATCCATTACTCATTGTATTCCTATATAACCTCAGATATTTTTCGTACAACTCCCGATAGCGCTCTGTTTTTTCTCTCTGTGGTTCAACCGTTTCTGTTGATTCCGGCGCCAGTTTGACAGCTTCCCAATAGTTTTTGTAGATTCCCGTGCCGATACCTGCAACAAGCGCTGTTCCGAAACATGCCTGTTCGTTTTGCGAAGAAATTTTTATGGGTCTGCCAAAAATATCGGCTAAAAGCTGCATCCAGAATCTGCTTCGAGCGCCGCCGCCCGATGCAATCAGGTTGTGTGCGGTGATACCCATGCCCTCCATAACATCGAACGATTCCTTCAGGTCGAATATGACACCCTCCATGATAGCGCGGGCAAAGTGTCCGCGGCTGTGGTGAAGCCGTATGCCCGAAAAGACGCCGTGTGCGCCGGGATTGAGGTCGGGGGAACGTTTCCCCGGGAGGTAGGGCAAAAACAACAGGTCGCTGTTGGTATCGATGGCTGATGCTTCACGGTCAAGCTGCTCAAAGGTTGTTTCGGGACAGAATGTCTCACGGAACCAGCGCAGGCTCAGCCCCGCAGAGAGCGTCGCTCCCATGAGATACCACCGTGACTCGGGAAGGTGACAGAAAGTGTTGAGGCAGAGTCCCGGCGATGTTTTCGGCGAGGCAAGCGGTGTGCATACCTGGCCGCCGGTACCGATTGTGATGAGTGTGGTGCCCTCATCGAGAAGGCCGTTCCCAAATGCTGCACAAGCCTGGTCGGCACCGCCAATGACAACAGGGATACCGTTGGGAATGCCGGTTTCTTCTTCGATGCCCTCGGTTTCGCCGATACATTCGTCTGAATTCACGACATACGGCATAAACTCGATGGGAATATCGAGCTTTTTGAGAATATCGATCGACCAGTCACGGCTGTTCAGATCAAACAAAAGTGTCGCCGATGCATCGGATGGTTCGGTATTGTACAGCCCGGTCATACGGTACCGTATGTAGTCTTTCGGAGGAAGGATACGCCGTATCGACCGCCAAACAGGCATATCATGCTTTCTCAGCCAGTAAAGCGTCGAGGTGAATGTTCCGGGGAACAGCCTGTTTTTTACCTGTTTTTCAAGGAGGGTGTCGCCGATGAGATCGGTAAGTTCATCGATCTCACCTGCACCCCGTGAATCGGGCCAGATAATTGCAGGGCACACGGGATGACCGCTCCCATCGAGTAACACACCCCCATGCATCTGGCCGTCGAATGATATTCCGGTTATCTCGGAGCCTTTGATTCCGGCAGTGTTTTGCGCTTCCAGCAGCGCCTCGCAGACAGCTTTCCACCAGTCTTCGGGATTCTGTTCCGAGCGGTTTGAAGAAGGTGTATTAATCGGATAACCACGCGCAGCCATCGACAGCCGTGAACCGTTTTCACTGTTGTATATTCCGGCACGGACACTCGATGTTCCGAGGTCGATACCAACAAGATATTTCGCCATAAAAAACCTCTATTTGAACATAATTTCTAATCTGGGCTTTACTGTGTATTTTTTATTCCTCACGTTCGCTCGCGGGAATTTCTATAATGATAATGGCGGGATGTCCATAAGCGATATTGCCAATTCCCTGTGAAAGGTCATTACCTTTGAAAGCGCCGTTGATACAGGCCACGACAAACGAACCGTCGGTGGAGATTTCAGCACCGTAGCATCCACCTATCCAGTAGCCGTACTTCTCGAAGTAGTAGTCGTAGAGCCAGCAGAGCGCTTTTTTCTTCCCGGTTTTTATATCGTATTGGACCAGCGGCGCAGGATAGTACTGGGGTAAATAATAAATAAACCGACCGCCGGGACTGACCATCTGCTGGAGAACATCCATGCCGAAATCCGCACGGCCCTGTGCCTGATTGGCGACACGCCATGTTACACCGAGGGGTACAATTTCCGGTCCGTGTGATCCCTGTGGTTTAAACTTGAAAAACGCTCCGTTTTCGCAGTTGCAATAGTAATAGCCATCCAGTGCTGGACGGTCGGTATAACCCCGCAAATCGGTAGATGCATTCGGGTCACGGAAATAGGGATTAACTGGCCCCGACAGTTCGTAACGCTCGAACCGGTTGAACTCGGGATCGAAGCTGATGAAACGGTGACGGTCATCGCTGGTGTCAGTGCTCCAGAATTTTCCGGTGTCACAGTCGAGAAACATGCCACGACGCCACCATATCCAGCCGTTGGGCGGATATCCGGCATAGGTCACCTTACGATTGATGCAGTCCCAGCAAAGGACCGTTTCGTTGGCGCCTGTCCCGACAAGCCTGCCGCGAGCGGTATCGACTGTGAAATCGGGCAGCATGTTACCGACAAGCGGAACACCCCAGTTTTTCGCCTCATGAGTGTTGATATTGTAGCTGAACAGCCAGCTTCCACGGTAACCGTTGGCCCACCATGATGAGTCGGGATACACTCCGTAATGGGTTGCCCCCCAGAGGGTGCCATCCGGCATGATACCCATATGACCGTGAATTTTGCCATCGGTCAATGTATGATCCGTCCAGCCCAATAACCGACTGACATCCAGCACTTTATGAACCAGGTCGCGACCCGGATTGTACTCGTACAGGTTGATATGGCAACCGACACCGCGGTGATCACTGACTGAAAAGAAGAAGCGATTGTCGTCGCTTCGGGCAACCTTTGCCCAGTTGGCCCAGGCAAACATATATGATTCGGCGCCTTCCTCCATGTCGAAGTAGTACTCCGGTTTCATATCGGGTATAATCATAAGTTTGACTTCTGGAGACGTTTTTGAAACCGTATGTTCCACTACAGCGGGAACAGTTTCAGGTTCACGGAGAAATTCCGGTGAACGGTCGACGACGAACCCTGTTTTCTGGCGAAGGTGAAGTTTGTCGAGGCGGTCATTCAACTCTTTACGCTGCTGTTCGCGTTCGAAAATGGTTTCACATGCCGCTGTAGTAACATTCGTTAAAGCTATGGAAACGGCAAACAATATTGTTAGAAAATGATGCATGGCCAGTCTTTCGTCATATGGTTGACAATAATAGTTTCCGTGTTAAAATTATAAGGATTATAAATTTATAATACATTTACGGTAAGTTCAATAATATCGTTTTTAATCATGTTATACAAGGTTTTTTCGGGGTGTTTAAATTGAATTTGTTGCATTCATTTTCGCATGTGACCGTATTGTATGATATACCATTCCTCCCACGATGAAAATGAGGCCCATAAAAGCATAAAATGGAATTGGATAATCGAGAAAAATCCTGAATGCATAAAGTGAGAGAAACGGTACGAGATATAACGAGCCCGATATATATGAAACATCATTCGTTAATTGCTGAGCTGAGATCAGAAGTATTACACCGATTACATTGGCAATAACACCGGCATAAAATACACCCTCAATTTCTGTCATTGTTGCCGGAAAAGCCAATGAACCGGTTAAGAATAACATAAAAATAATAATTACAGCGCTGTACAATTGAAGAAAAAACATGAAAGAAAGCGACTCGAACGATGCTTTTGCGGCAAAGGTGCTGAACAATCCGAATGATGCACCCGCGCACAACGCAATTGTATAACCCCCGAGATAATCCCATTCGATCGTTACGAGACTGCCGCCGGATAGAATTATAACTGCTCCGGTAAATCCCATGACAATGCTGATTATCTTGGTCATGGTGATCGGTTGTTTCAATACAGGCATGGCGAATATAACGATAAAAACCGGGTAGGAATACTGCAAAATGTTTGCCTGAGGTATCGGAACCATGGTATATGCAGTATACTTCAATGTCTGATATCCGCCGAAGCCGAGAAGGGATAAGATCAGAAGTTTTAAGTGATCATGAAATGTATACGACAGGAGTTTGCCGGTTTTACCAGTTGCCAGCGCTGTTAAAAAAAGTGCAAAGGAACCGAACACAGTACACCATGCGGTGAACTGCATGGGAGTCAGGCTTCGCAGAGTTATTGCTTCGATAACAGCAGCCGGTGACCACATGGAAATAACAATCGTCATATATAAAGCAACCCGTAGTATATTATTCCGGTAATATTTATGTGATATATCTGTCAAAAAATGTCCGTAAAAGTTATGTATTGGTGAAAGGTTGATTTTTCCTGCATAATATATCTTCACGATTGAAATTAATAAAGGGATTTATAATTTCTCTTAACTGTCCGGGGAAATTTTAATAATCAAATTTCAATGTAACTTACTTTTTTTGTTTGCCCAAAAAAAGTAACAAAAAAAGGCACCCTCATGAAAAGCTTTAATCCTCGCTCATGTCGTTTTTCCGGGA
>JAFGMP010000356.1 GCA_016927495.1 Candidatus Latescibacterota bacterium
CATTTTTAACACTTCAGCTTAAAAATTGTACCCTTTGAGGATTATGCATCTTCAGAACTTGATACTTCAAAGGTTTCAATCAAAGATTTTGTTTAGTTTTATAGCGGCATTCGGATCATATCGAGCTTGGGTATCCGTTCCAAAGTTGCTCAGAAATAGGTCGAGAGCTTTTTCATATTTTTCGTTTACTACCGTATCATTCGGATCGACCTTGATCTGATTACCCAGTGCATCGGCGGCGAAAAAATAGCCGGGCAAGCCCTGAATGCCTTTATCGGTGATATAAATATAACCACTATCGGAAAATATTCTTATATGGAGTACATCTACAGGTTCACTCAGTGTGGCAAAACCTAAAAAATGTTCATTCACATTGGTTAATATATAATTGTAATACCGTTCCCCATCACTCAAAAGCATCCGTTTGATGTGATATACAAGGCCGGACTCGTACTTTTCCTCCCCCATGTATTTTCCCTGTTTCTCAACTATTTCAGCCACTTTTCGTGCTTTATCGCAATTCAGGTTTGTAGAGGGCTTGACGTGCGACGGCACAAGTTGTGTTCCATCGATCATATAGACATTTTTGTCGTTTACAAAATATTTCAGTTTCTCTCGTGTATTTGCCTGAGAGATGAATATTAAACTAAATATGGGAAGGTTATCCGTACCGGCAAGTTGATTCGACTCTTCGGTCTGCTTATCAACATTCTTTTCCCCGGATAAAGTGAATAGTTTGTCATCCGGTGTCTTTATCTGATCATTTATACTGGCAATAAGTAATTCCAGCGCAACATTTGACTTATCCGTACTTGTTTTGAACTCATCCAATAACTTGATATTTGAGTTTGACTGTGACTGAACAGTCGTTGATAGTAATGTTTTATCTACGGAAATTTCAGCCATATCAGGTGTTCCAATGCTCGTATCCTTTATGGTATTCATTGATTCCACAGTCTCGGAAGGTCTCGAATGTAACTCATGAAGATTTTCAACTGGTGACGGGATAGACAAAACTTGCCCGGGGATCAACATACGGTGATCACTGATAAATGTGTTATTCTCAAGTAATTTGGGCCATTTAAGAGCATCGCCGTAAAACTTCTTCGATAAATCCCATAAAGTATCGCCTTGTTTGACAGTATATTTTTGAATCGCCTTTTCGGTCTGCTGGCATACCGTAACTGAACTATTGGATATAATGATGCCAAAACACAACACTGTCAAGATTATACCATATTTTTTATTCATTTTTTATTCCTTTGACAGGGATATAGGAAATTTTCAATAATAATTATAATCCGATGTATGGAAATAAAAGTAACTTTAAAAGCTATATCAATAAAAATCACAATAATGAGCATAATTGATGTGATTTCTATCACACTGAACAATAACTATTCGGAATATTTAAAAAATATCGTGTATAGTACTATGACATTTATGACATTTTTTTCATTTACTGGTTTCAAAACGAAAAAATTTCATTTCGCTGTATATCCACCATCGACCGGAATATTAGCGCCGGTTATATAGACAGAAGCATCAGAAACGAGAAAGACAATAATACCCTTTAAATCGGTATCATTTGCAAGACGGCCGAGTAATGTTCTGCTGCTGTAATTTTTCACAAAAGCTTCCGGCATGGTAGGCTGGAACAATCCCCCCGGGCTTACGCAATTACACCGTATCCCTTTGTCGCTGTAGTAGCTTGCGATAAATCGAGTGAAATTGATCATTCCTCCTTTGTGAAAAAAATAATCGGGGTACCATGCATTCATAGAGGTACCGGTATAATTGGTCGGGTCAGGCCCGATCATGCCCATAATCGACCCGATATTTAAAATCGAACCTCCCTCAGTTTCAGCAATAAAATCACCCATAATACGAGTTACAATAAACAGGCCGGTGGCATTGATATGCATACTTTCTTCAAACGAGGACATATCGTCAGTATAACCCTTCATAGGACGGGCAACAGCATTGTTAATCAGCGCATCAAGCCGACCGCATTTCCCCTCGATGAAGTTTTTCAAATCAAGCACCGATTTCTCCTCACCAAGGTCAACACGATATGCGGTGACTGTATACCCTGAATTCCGATATTGTTTTGCGATTTTTTCAAGAGCTTCGAGATTACGTGACGCAATCACAACCTCTGCTCCCGCCTCAGCACATGCGGAAACAATTTGTTTGCCGTACAGCCCCGCTCCGCCGGTAATAAGCACTACTTTACCTTTCAAAGAAAACATATCGAGTATATTCATACATATCACCTTTCATGCTTTTATTTCTTCAATTTTTACTTCCCTACCACCCTCATTCCTGCTTATTATTCCGGCGATAAGCATTTTCATCAACTCTTCGGTTTCCGAATACGGAAACGTCCTGATTCCTGTCTTCAGATATAGCATAAATGCCTCAAGCTGAGTCTTAAATGCAAAAAATGTGTCGTTCATTGCTGCCCATGCATGGCCGTCTGTCCCGCATAATTCAAGAACACCGAACGAACCGTACATGTCATCTGTTGCTACAACGACAATATCGGCTCCGGACCTGTGTTTATAATGCACCACGTTTCTGTCTTTCGTACCGGTGTTACGAGCCGAGATAAAACCGGGGCCGAATATCGGATAGATACCCTCCAGAGCATGAATGCCATACCGTTCCCAAGACTTCGGTGTGGTAATGCTGGCAAACCGGACTGTCCCCAGTCCGTTCACAGATATCCTGAAGGGAATAAATTCCTTGCAGTATCTCATGCAGCTCGATGACATCACAGGCTTTCCTTCTTCTACCCATTTTGAAAAAATCCGAAGATCTTTTTCATTATCCACAAGCGGTTTATCGACAAACACCGGTAATCCCGCTTCGACAAAAGACCTGCAACGATCAACATGTTCGTCGCCTTTGTCAGTTGCAATAATAACCGCATCGACTTCACCAATTACATCTTCGGGATTGGTTACGACATTCGGTATCAGCGAGGCTTTCGCTACATGCTGCGCATCTGCAGGATCATCGGTCCAGATATGGGTTACCTGTGCGCCGGGGATTCGCAGCGTTTCCTTCGGTTCTTTATTCAGGTAGCCGGGTATCGCCGGATACGGGCATTTTGCCATCTCATCAGAATCATAGCCGTTAAATATTGCGCTCCATGAGTATGGGTGTCCGTTGCCGTCGACCATGCCGA
The DNA here is from genome assembly GCA_016927495.1 of Candidatus Latescibacterota bacterium. Taxonomy (GTDB): domain Bacteria; phylum Latescibacterota; class Latescibacteria; order Latescibacterales; family Latescibacteraceae; genus JAFGMP01. The sequence continues at coordinate 3,194 of JAFGMP010000356.1, forward strand.
GCATCGCAATTTTTATATCTGCTGAGTTGACCAGCGGCGAGATTTTTTCTGACATATATAACTCCATTGTATATATTGGTAATATTAAAAAAATTCAGGATTTAATATTATCTCATAGAATACAAAAAATCAGCAGGATACCAAAGAAGAAAAACGGGAGAATTCGCATGGAATTGGGATTAGGCACCGTTCAATTCGGGCTCGATTACGGAGTATCGAATAAAGGAGGAAAAGTTTCCCCTGAAACGGTTAAAACACTCCTTGATCTTGCATATGGAAACGGCATCCGTGTTCTCGATACAGCCGCTGCATATGGTGACAGCGAACAGATACTCGGTGATACCGTCACAGCAGACAAATTTTTCAGGATTATCACAAAACTCCCCGGAATACATAAAGAAACAGTTACACAGGCCGAAATAACGTGCCTCGATAATATTTTTCACCAATCACTCCAAAGGCTCAAAACAGACCATATCGAGGGTCTGCTTTTGCACAGACCCGGCGATGTATTTCTGCCTGGTGGAGAAAATATTTATTCACTGCTGTGTTCACTCAAAGAACAGAAATATGTCAATAAAATCGGGATCTCCGTCTATACGGTGGATGAACTGAACAGGCTTTTTTCACGTTTTGATTTTGATCTTGTCCAGCTTCCTTTGAACGTGCTCGATCAGAGATTTGTCACATCGGGATGTTTATCAGAACTAAAGGCAAAAGGTGTTGAAATCCATGTGAGATCGGCATTTCTTCAGGGGCTTCTGCTGATTCCACCCGAAGAAATCAATGAATTTTTTGCACCGATCAAACCGACGCTGGTACGGTACAGGTCGTATCTCGAAGAAAACGGTCTGACTGCTGTCGAGGGCGCATTGGCATTTCTGAGGCTTCAAAAAAATATCGATGTGGTGCTCGCCGGTGTCACAAACGAAACAGAACTGCGGATTAATATTAACGCTTTCTCGAAAAAAAATCCCCCACATCTCGATTTTTCTTCATTTACTGCCACAAAGGAAAACATGATCAATCCGCAGTTCTGGCAACTGAAGTAATACTTACTGCTGAGTTATATCCGCACGAACCGAAAAATACAGCATCAGTACCTGATCGGTTTTTGACTGGTTGATGTTGGAATGGTTTGTCTTGCCGTCCGGCGGAATCATATATGCCGTACCGGGCGGTTGGTGACGGATTTCTTTACCAAGCCAGGCGATATTGTCGCCTCTGATCGTCGTCCATACCTCCTCGCACCCTTTGACATGAACATGGGGATGGCCGATTGTCATGGGATCGAGTGTCAGCGTTATAACGGCATGAAGGATTCCGAGGCCGTGCTGTTTAAGCAGCAGATCTTTTTCCTGATAACTCCAGTGGCCGTTCAAAGTGCCGAACGGAACTGACTTGTTATCTCTTACCCCAATGTCCGCAACGGGAGTGAATCCGTCGGGCACCGGTTCGCAGATGAGATACATGGTCAGCGGTTCATCGCCTGTGTTTTTCATGGTAAATTCAAGGTTTTCAGGTACGAGAAAACAGATATCCTCACGCAGTTCCGCTGTTTTATCACCCCATTGCACTACGCCTTTCCCTGAGATAACATAAAATATTTCCTGTTCACCTTTGAGTGTCACAGGAATTGTCGAGTTCCCGGCAAAAAGGGTCGCATGGGCAAATTTTTTAACATATTCGAGCGTAGCGCCTTTACGAGGCGGATTGAGCTGATTACCCTGAGTGAGAATATCACGTTCGATGAGGGAACCGTGTGTATGCCTCGGCATGGAGTCTTTCCATGTTGCCAGAAACATATCGATATGTGCGTCCTTTTCGGGATCGTACGGAGCGCCGTCGAGGGTTTGCGAAACAGCAACGGAAACAACTGCAATAAGATAGAACAGGCACAAAAATATTATTTTTTTCAGCATAGCCATTACTCCTCAATTTTATTATACTTTGAATGAACATATATTTGATTTATTTTATAGAACATAGATATTCGCCCGGGAAAAATCAAGATTTCCGAGTAATTGTATTACTATTTTTTTAAAAAATTCTGATCAGGCAACTAAAAAAGGTAAAAAAGCGTGTAATGTTAAAGTTCGTCTAATTTTTACTCAATTAAGTATAGATATAAAACCAAAAAAATCATATAAGAAAAAGGGATAATTTGATGAAACGACGGAATTTTATTACAAAAGCTTCGATCGGGGCCGGAAGTCTGGCGGCTCTGCATCTGAGCGATATGGTTAAAGCCAACTATGCGAATGCGTTTTCGACAAGCGGCGGTATGGGAATCGAGGAAGCTCTGTATATCCTCGAAAACGGCAAAGAAAAAAATATGATGCCGGAACTTCGACCGGAAATAAAGAATAATCCGAGAGCGGTGTTTCTTATTGAAACCCATGTGGATGCCCGGAAGGATGCAAGCGGTCATTTTACCGAGGCCGCACCACAGCTCGAAGAGGCGGGAACCGATATCGCGCAGCAGTTATTCGTTAAAGGATCTGTAAAGGGAGGCTCCACATTTATCAAACCGAACTTTACCTATGTCCCGGAGCACTGCTATAACAGAACAACAGGTGTCTACTCATCTCCCGATTTTATAGTGGGTGTGGTGAAACATCTCCGTGACATCGGCAGCCCCAACATTATGTGCGGAGAAGGCCCGACAAATTCCCGTAACCACAGAAGCGGCCGTGTATATGACGCGTTCGATCCCGCCGGGGTATATATGTGTGAAGCCGGGTACGACCGATGGTCGCATTTCAAGAAAAACGAACTGAACTGGTCGGAAGTTAAAGACTCTCCGGTCTGGAAAAGAATTCCGCATATACGTCCCGTCAATGACGAGGACAATTTCCTGATCAACATATCCTCCATGAAATGTCATCTCACCGGACTGACTACGCTTACGGTTAAAAACCTACAGGGTATTGCCCCGAAAGGGTACGGCCAGTTCTGTACCTCATGGGACAGCCTGGAACGTGATGCAATACGGGCAGGCGTCGATTTCAACAAGGATTTCCACAAGGATTACTACCAGCGTGTGGAGGCATGGTTCCTGAAACACCGTGCGGCGGGTTTCAAACGCTGGGACTGGACAGGAAGTTACAGCCGGTATGAGAAAAAAGGCGGATGGGAAGCCTTTAAAAAGGTGAAAAACAACGACGAGGCATTTACCGAATTCATGAAAGATGTCGGTGGTCTGATGCGGCACGAAACATGGATACACCGGGGACTCGAAAATGCGCAGGTCATCAAACCCGGTATCAACATCATCGAGGGTATCATCGGGCTGGACGGCGAAGAACTGAACCGTGACAGAATCGGCGACGACCAACTCTGCAACATCATTATCGCCGGAGTGTCGCCCTTCGAAGTCGATGCCGTGGGCAGCTACATCATGGGGCACGATCCCCGTGAGTTGTGGTACACGAGAGTTGCGAAGGAAAAAGGACTCGGGGAAAACGATGTCAGCAAGATCGACATTTACCGTATTAAAGACGGTGAAGTTACCCAGGTCAGAAATGTCGCAGACATTAAACGCTACCGTATCGGACTCAACTGGGCGCGGAAGGAAAACCCGGACGAGCGGTTGTTTTGGTAGTAGGTATGGTTAAGTAACAAAATGTAATATTAAATTGTGTATTGTCTGAACCGCAGATGGGCATGATGGAATGATGACCATGATACACTTTACGTAGGATTAGTGCTTTTTATCATGGCAATCATTTAATCATGAAAATCATGGTTCAGACAGTCTTTTTTTAAAAATTCCACCATGAAGATACTGAAGTTACTGAAGAAAAATCTTCATGTGCTTCATGTGCTTCATGGTAAAAAATTGTCTTATTTATGGGTATGTATTTCAAAGCATATTTTGAACCTTAAACTTTGAACTTTCCCCTATCTCCCTTCCAAATCCTCCTTCAGAAACTTTTGCGTAAGCTCATCTGAATCGCCGTACTTTTTTCTCAGTTCTTCAAGCTGTGTTTTCAAATCCCGTATAGTTTCGGTATATGAAGGATTGCCGTAGAGGTTGTTCA
>JAFGMP010000048.1 GCA_016927495.1 Candidatus Latescibacterota bacterium
TCGTCTTTGAAGACTTTACAAATGGAGTAATTAGAACAACTTAATTTAGTACAAATTCATTTTGGAGTTGACTTTTATCATAGGAGAAACAAAATGAGAAAATATTTTATTTTTATCACGCTTTACGGTTTATTTGCTTTCCTTCTATCATGTGGCAATGAAATTTCAATTCCGCCTAAATCACATCCGAATGTGAGTAAATGGCAGGATCTGTTTCCGGCCGATTTGTCCAATGCAGTTTTTCCGGCGGGTATCTGGACGAGTGAAAATGGTATTTTCACCGCAAGCGAAGATCAGGCTATCTGGACTGACAAGGATTATGATAATTTCATTCTTGACCTCGAATTCAAAACTGCCGACGGCACAAACAGCGGCGTGATCGTGTATTGCAGCAATATTTCCGACTGGATTCCAAATTCGGTGGAAATTCAAATTGCAGATGATTTTGCAGAACAATGGGCAAACAGTCCGAAAACCTGGCAATGCGGCGCTTTCTTCGGGCATCTGGCAGCAAAGAAAAGTATGGTGAAAAAACCGGGAGAATGGAACCGGTATACTATTACCTGTAAAGATAAAATGATATATGTCATGTTGAACGGTGAGTTGGTTAACGAGATGAATATGAGTTTGTGGACAAGTGCGAAAACCAATCCTGACGGAAGCGAGATACCTGCCTGGTTGAGCAAACCCCTGGCTGAGTTACCTACATATGGCCGTATCGGTTTTCAGGGAAAACACGCCGGGGCCCCAATTTATTTCAGGAATATTAAGATTAAGGAAATTAACTAAGGAATTGGTTAAAACTTGTAGTGTAAAATTAAAGGGGGTGTACCATGATCAAAAATATGGGTACAGTTGATCGGGTTATCAGAATTATTCTGGCTGTGATTGTTGCAATCCTTTATTTTGCAGGAATCATCTCCGGTTTACTATCATTAATATTGGGAATTATTGCAATAATATTTTTATTGACCAGTTTTATAAGCTTTTGTCCACTTTATATACCATTTAAAATCAATACGAGAAAAAATAACTGATTTGTAATGATTAAACCCATTTCAATATATTAATGGCAGATTCTTTCTGATTATTATAGTGAAGAGGTATTTTTTACGGTGGATGATAGAAATAAAACCAAAGAACAACTTATAACCGAGTTGAAAGCATTACGGAAACGAGTTAGTGAATTGGAGGCAATAGAGTCAGAGCCTGAGAAGAAGGGGAAATCACACCGTGAAAATGAAAAATATCTCGTTTTACTCGATAATACTCCTGATGTTGTAATGTGTTTTGATAATGAATATCGTCCCACCTATGTCAGCCCGTCAATAAATGAAATTACCGGCATGAATCCCGAAGATTTTATCGGGAAAAAACACCGGGAACTGAATTTACCGGAGAAACTTGTTGAATTCTGGGAAGAAAGGATAAGAAGTGTTTTTGAAACAGGTAAAAAAATATCCGACCAGTTTGAAATCGATATACCGGGTGGGAAAACTATATTTGATTGGCGACTCATACCGGAATTCGGACCGGATGGCACTGTAAAATCAGTTTATACTACAGCACGTGACATTACAAAACAGAAAGAAGCTTTAGAAGCGCTGCGGATCAGTGAACAACGGTACAGAAATATATTTAACAACGTTCCGGTTTCGATTTGGGAGTATGATTTCAGTGAAATGCTGACAATACTTGACGGTATTCAGGAAAAAGGCATCGAAAATTTTTACACTTTCTTTGAAAACAATCCGGATATTTTTCAACAGATACTAAACTCCATCAAGCTCCTTGAAGTCAATAATCATACACTTGTGATGTATAATGCCCCGTCAAAAGACGGCATTTTGAGTCAATATGGTGTTCATCATCCTGAGGCGTTGAAAGCCTGGCGTAAAGCTATGGTTGCATATATGGAAGGCAAACCGGGTGTTGCAACTGAAACGGTTAATTATACTTTTGACGGAGAGCTCATTTATGTATCAATCCATATTGCTTTTACGGAGGAAATGAAACGCAACGGTCGGGCGCTTGTGATTGCGCATGATATAACTGAACGTAAGCGAGTCGAAGAAGAATTAAAGAGTATTTTTAATCTTTCCATAGATATGGTATGTGTAGCTGATATTCATACCGCTACATTTACTAAAATCAATCCTGCATTTACCAAAATACTGGGCTTCACTGAGGAAGAACTATTAGGAGAATCATTCCTTAATTTTATTCATCCGGACGATGTTCAGGTGACGGTGGATGTAGTGATGAATGAATTACGAAAAGGGAAGGAAGTCATCAATTTTGAAAATCGTTATCGGTGTAAAGACGGATCTTACAGATGGTTAAACTGGATGTCAAATCCTGTTCCTGAGCAGGGGCTTACATATGCTGTAGCCCATGATATAACAGAGACAAAAAAAATAGAAGAACAACTCCTTTTAGAAAGAGACAAATTTCGAAAATATATTGATCTCGCTGGTGTAATTCTACTTACGCTGGATTCAATGGGCAATATTAGTCTTATCAATACTAAAGGTTGTGAGATTTTGGGGTATCAGGAGAAGGAAATTTTCGGGAAGAATTGGTTTGAAAACTTTATTTCCCCATATAGTGTTGCAGAAATTAAAGATGTATTCAATAAAATAATTTCGGGAAATTTAGCGCCAGTTGAATATGTCGAAAGTGTTGTGATTACAAAAAGCGGGTCAGAACGACTCATATTATGGCATAATGCTCTTTTATATAATGACAATGGGCTAATTGCGGGTACTTTGAGTTCCGGTGAAGATATAACAGATCGTAAAAAAGCTGAGGAATCGCTTCTTCGTGAACGTGACCTAAACAGACGGATAACAAAAACAAGTCCTTCCAGTATCGTAATGACAAATAAAAAAGGTGAGATAACATTCGCAAATCCCCAGGCAGAAAAAGTGCTCGGAATGACTAAAGATAAAATTACCCAGCGAACATATAATTCACCGGAATGGCACATTACGGATTTTGATGGGAATCCTTTTCCTGAAGAAAAATTGTCTTTTAACCGAGTAATGGCAACCAAGCAATCTGTGTATGATATTCGCCATGCAGTTGAATGGAAAAATGGAAGGCGAGTCATGTTGTCCGTTAATGCTTCACCTCTGTTCGATGAAAAAGGGGAATTTGAGGGTATGGTTGCAACATTAGACGATATAACAGAACAAATGAATAGAGAAAGAGCGTTGCGTGAGAGTGAGGAGAAATTCAGAACAATAGTTGAAACAAGTCCCAGCATGATTCTCATCACCGATGATAAAGCAAATACACTTTATGCAAGTCCCAACTGTATAAAATATACCGGTTATTCGCAGGATGAATTATTGAAAAATTTTAATTGGTGGATAAGCGACGATGACATGCCAAGGATGCGTGAATTATATGAACGAAGTTATCGGGAAAAGGTGGGATATAGAAACATTGAATACAAAGGGATTAAGAAAAATGGAGATGAGTGGTATGCATCTGCTTCCTGGGAACCTTTATTTGATAATAATAAAAAATTTAATGGTTTTATAGTTCTAACATCAGATGTGACGGAGAAAATAGAATTACAGAAACAACTTCTTCAGGCCCAAAAAATGGAATCGATCGGACGATTGGCTGGAGGAATAGCTCATGACTTTAACAACATTCTCACTGCAATAATAGGGAATTCCGAGCTTGCACTCATGTCATTGTTTCCCGGAAATCCACTCTATGATGACATACATGAAATAAAAATCGGTGCGGACCGTGCTGCAAAACTGACTCGACAACTCCTTGCTTTTTCACGGCGTCAAATTATTGAGCCACGTATTTCCAATCTGAACAATCTGATATTAAATATGGATAAAATGCTCAGACGTCTTATCGGTGAAGACCTTGAATTTGTAATTTTAACCGCAGAAGATTTATGGCTTATTAATGTTGATCCGGGACAAATTGAACAGGTTGTGACAAACCTTGTTGTCAACGCTCGTGACGCTATGCCGCAGGGTGGTACACTCACAATTGAAACCGCCAATGTAACATTAGATGAAGAATATATTAAAAACCATTCCGATACTAATGCCGGTGATTATGTTATGCTCGCTGTTGGTGATACAGGTGTAGGAATGGATGAAGAAACGATATCCCAAATATTTGAACCGTTTTTTACGACTAAAGAGACCGGGAAAGGAACCGGATTAGGACTTTCAACCTGTTACGGTATAGTGAAACAGAATAAGGGCAATATAGACGTGCAAAGCGAACCGGGGAAAGGTTCCACATTCAGAATTTATATACCACGGGCCCATGACATGGGAAAGGATAAAACCGGTATAATTTTAGATAATCTGCCCGGCGGCACGGAAACTATCCTGGTCGTTGAGGATGAACCCAGGGTACGAAAAATGCTTATCAGAATTTTAAGCAATAAAGGATATAAAATCATTGAGGCATCACATGGTGAAGAGGCTTTGTTGAAATCAAAGGATTTCAAGGAAAAAGTTCACCTTCTTGTGACAGACGTTATTATGCCCAGGATGGGGGGGGAAGAGTTATCAGCTAAGTTTAATGTACTATTTCCCGATATGAAGGTACTTTTTATGTCGGGTTATACGGATAATACAATCGTTCAGAATGGTATTCTGAATCCGGGTCTGGATTTTATTCAAAAACCGTTTACTCCGGCAGGGATTCTTAAAAAAATCAGAGGAGTACTTGATTCATGATTCTAATGATTATTTCTCTGAATTATTAGACAATTATAATTTTATAAGTTATATCCGGATTTCTACCTCAAATTTTTAAAAGCATGTATATATTAATTTTTTATTAAATTGGATTGATACAATATTTTATTCAGAATGATGCCATCGGAGGTCTTTATGGAGTCAACGGTTTTTGGTATTCCTGTTTTAACATGTTTAATTTTTCTTGGTATTCCCCTTGTTTTAGTCGCCATCCTTTCCCTGTGGGGTATTACCTATACCTCGTCCGAATACGAATCAAAAGAACATTAATGATTAATCTCTACCGGAATCAAATTATCAATATCGGAGCATACATATGGATTATCAAATTGTTGCATCGTGGATAATAGCGCTGGCATATTTTATATTACTCATCGTTATCGGTATCTGGGCTTCACGAAAAATTAAAAGTTTCGAAAGTTTTATTGTGGCAGGACGTGATCTGGGATTTTGGGTGTTTACTATTCTTATTGTGGTATCATGCATGAGTGGAATGACAATCCTTGGATCGTCAGGACTCGGATACATAGCAGGTTGGCCGACCATATGGGAGCAGATTTTCGTTCCCTTATGTTGCGCTGTTACTATTCTGTTATTCGGATCGAAATTACACCGTATCGCTTTCAAAAACAGATATCTCACTCTTCAGGATTATTTTGCACACCGTTTTGAAAGCCCCCGATTGATTCGTGCTATTACCGGATTTGCAGTATTCGCTGTATCGCTCATCTATCTCGTCGGGCAGTATACGGCAGTGGGTATAACTCTTCAGAGAGTCCTCAATATATCATATCAAAATGCGCTGATTATTGGCGCCGTAATTGTAACATTTTATGTTTTTTTCGGCGGTCTTTATGCAGTCAGTTGGACTTCCCTTGTTCAGGGTATTATACTCATTGTCGGTGTTCTTATAGTGGCTCCCGTTATTATTGTGAAGGCAGGCGGACTCACACATATCAATGAAACGCTTGCCTCTATTGATCCGAATATGGTCAAAATTGCCTATCCACAGATACACCCGCCGGCTGCCGGATATGCATTCATGACACCTTTGTATATTTTGTCTTTTGCGTTTTTACTTGTATTGGGGCTCGCTTCAGCACCTCATGTTATTAATAATGTGCTGGCTGCACGAAAGAATGCTTATTTCAAATGGGCGCCACTTGCGGCATTTGTCATATATATTGTAATATTCTATCTCATCAAAGTGGTTGGTTTTGCCTCCAGAACAATGGTTGCCGATGGTGTGATTAAGCTTCCCGTTGGTGTTGTCAATCCTCAGGATTTCTGTTTTATCGTGGCAGTCGAACATTCATTCGGACCATTGGTATGGACATTTTTCGGTATGATCGTCCTCGCCGCTGTAATGTCGACAACCGACCGGCTGCTTCTTACTATCGGTACGTCTATCGGATGGGATGTGTATAGAAACCTCATAGCTCCGGATGCAACAGATAACACCGTGACATGGGTAAGCCGCGGTGCAATTTTTGTCTCGGCAGTATTGTCTTTGATACTGGCTATTCATCCGCCTGCTCTTCTGGCATGGCTGATATGGATGGGGATAGGGATCATGCTCTGCGTTTTTGTAACACCGATTCTGTCCGGATTGTACTGGAAACGGGCAAACCGTAACGGCGCCATATGGAGTATGATTATCGGATTAGCCGGAGCGATTATATTCGGTTATATAGGGAAATATATCGCTCCTTTACCTTTTCATTTCAGCTTTGTACCATTTCTTGTCTCGATAGTTGTTATGGTTTTAGTAAGCCTTTTAACACAACCACCGAGTAATAGTGTCATAATGGAAACTGAAACTGGTCCATCATTCTGATTCATTTTTCCATGTTGTTCAGTCAGTATAATTTTCAAGAAACCGGTTGAGAAATCACTTAAAACGGATGGCTTGAGGAAATACTTTTCAAGCTATCCGTTTTTTTTAGTTACCTTAAAATCATTGAATCTGAACAGTATATCCCACCAAGCCACCTGAATAACCAATTTGTTTCATACACTACGCTGTTATTGCCCTAAAATAATACTGGAACAAAATCATCAGTATAAAGTTTAACTATATCAGGAATAATAATCATTATTATTAAAATTTATTTTCTTTTTTTATTTTACTTTTTTTAATTGCGAGGCACAATATGCTATGGAAAAACTTATCAATTGTGATTCCGCTATTTCTTGTATTCGTTGTACAGTTTAGTGTGACTGTGGATGCAAAGACTGAAAAAGCAACATTTGCAGGAGGCTGCTTTTGGTGTATGGAATATCCTTTCGAGAAATTTACCGGTGTATTGGAGGTGGTATCCGGCTACACAGGCGGATTTAAAGACAATCCAACATATGGGGAAGTGTCGAGGGGCTCCACCGGACATTTGGAAGCAGTAGAGATCACTTATAATCCGTCCAAAATCACATATTCGGAGTTGCTTGATATTTTTTGGAAACAAATAAATCCGACGGATGAACACGGCCAGTTTGTTGACCGGGGTTCACAATACAGAACCGCTATTTTTTACCATAACGAAGAGCAAAGACAGTTGGCAGAAAAGTCAAAAGAACGGTTGAATCAGTTGGGTATATTTGATAAACCGGTAGTGACTGAGATCAAAAAAGCCGAAAAATTCTATCCTGCCGAGGAGTATCACCAGGATTATTATAAAAAATCTCCGGGACATTACAAATCTTACAGAAACGGATCGGGGCGAGATCAGTTTCTGGATAGAATATGGGGAAAAAATCTGGATTTCAATTTCGACCACAGAAAGGATGTATTTGTGAAACCGCCTGAAATCGAGCTTAAGAAAAAGCTGACACCGCTGCAATATAAAGTCACCCAGGAAAGCTGTACTGAAAAACCGTTTGATAATGAATTCTGGGACAATACGAAAGAAGGCATTTATGTTGATGTTGTTTCGGGTGAACCACTTTTCAGTTCACGTGACAAATTCAAATCAGGATCGGGCTGGCCAAGCTTTACCAAACCAATTGACAATAAGAATGTTGTCGAAATTGAGGACAGAAGCCTATTTATGAAAAGAACCGAAGTCAGAAGCAAGTCCGGTGATTCCCACCTCGGGCATGTTTTCGATGACGGCCCACAACCGACCGGGCTTCGTTACTGCATAAATTCGGCTTCTCTTCGTTTCATAAGTGTGGATGATCTGGAAAAAGAGGGGTACGGGGAATACAAAGTATTATTCAAAAATAATAATTAGATTATTTGATAAATTATTAAGTAAAAGCAAGATGCAGCAAGAAAAATTATAAAAGCTGCATCTTTTTTTTGGGGATACTTCATTTTTCTCACATACTTATCAAAAATTATCAGGGTAAAAAATAATAGCATTTTGAGCAAGACTATATAATATTAAAGATCAATACGTATTATAAGTGTTTTCTGCAGTTAATATTTATTTACCAGCAAGTCTTTATGATTTTCTTATTATGTATGTTTATTTGCATGGGAAATATTCGATAAGCTGACGTTCAAATATTTGCCTGTTGTGTTTGTTATTCCGTAAATTATGCATGAGAGATAACTATTGAAAGGGACGTATATGCACAAACTTTACACATTTACCGTAATCATTGTCATGATAACCTTGACTTTGACCGGGAATACCCAGGAATCTCTCAATCTTCCCGATCCCATAATAAGTAACGATCTCATGAAAGCACTCAGGAATCGAGGCACCTACAGAAGTTTCAACCCCGAACCGCTGTCACGGCAGATAGTTGCCGAAATACTCTGGGCGGCGTATGGAGTCAACAACAGTAAGACCGGAAGAAGAACTGTCGCCACAGCGTTCAATATGCGTGAGATGTCAATCTATGTGCTGACCAAAGAGGGCGGCTTTTTCTATAATGCAGACGAACATGCGCTGGTTAAAAAAACCGGTGAAGACATACGGGATCTTATCGCTACGCAGAAATATGCGGCTTCTGTACCGCTTCACCTGATCTATGTAGCTGACTACGATCTGGCTAAGAAACAAACACCGGAATGGATATCCGGATTCACTGAACAGTATTCTATCATGCACACCGGTCAGATTTCACAGAATGTTTATCTCTATTGTGCTTCGAAAGGATTGGGCACAATTGTAAGGGATGTTGTTAAAAAAGACGTCATTGGTGAAAAACTCGGGCTGCAAACGAATCAAAAAATTATTACATCTCAGGCAGTAGGATATCCGGGACAGTAACTACCCTGTGGAAATCCGGTTATAAAAACAGTCAATGAAGAATTAATATATCGCAACATTTGGTAAAAACAACCAAGGATCAATCAAGGGAGCAAGCTCCCTTGTTCAAACAGGGGGGAAGTATATGTTGAAGAATTTGGCGAAAATGAGTATAATTGCTGCTGTTTTTTATTTGGCAGTTTGTATCAGTGCTTTTGCACAGGATGATGCTCCTGTTCGAATTAGTTTTGATCGGAATTCGGAACGGATTGATATAAAAACCGGAAAAAAGCTGCCTGATTACACTCAGGCTCAGAGAGGCAGCATTCAGTTCTATAGGGGAAGATTGGATACTCCGGAAAATGGTTTTTGCTATTTTTTCGATGGCAGAAGATTTCAGGACATCGACCACCTTTTATTCATACGGAAACTTCCCTCGATTGGCTGCTGGGCTATCGCCACAAAGGGTTCTAATGACGAATATTCGTCAGGCCATCCGAAACAAAATTGTGAAATCGAACATCATGCCGTCTCATTTATTCCGCTGGATAAAAACGGAAAACCGCAACCCAAAGTGTACGTTCTGCTCGAAGACCTCGAACTTTTACAATTGGCACCGTATGACCACTGGTTGGCAAACGATACTCAGGAACAGCTTGAAGCAAAAAAGGGTGTTATCTATTGACATGATTTACCAGGCTGTGATAAAGGAAGAATTTTAAGATATTAATTGATATTACGAGGAGTTTATTCATGGATTTAACGCAAAAACATTCAAGAAGGAACATGCTGAAAACCGGACTTGCCGCAGCCACGGCTGCCGCACTGCCAACTCCAGGAGCAAAAGCTCAGCAAAGAGGTGGAATACACGAGGAATGGACACCCAAAAAGCCGGGTACTATCAGAATATCCGCTATTACCGGTGAAGGCGACAGGGAAAGAAACGGTCTCTACAGTATAACTTCACACTTGCCAAACGCCGATTTCTGGTGGGCACGTAATACAAGACCCATAACTCCCGAAATGCTCCATAATACCGATTTGCTCCTTACCTATTATAGCGGTTATTTGTACAGCGATGAAAATGTCGAGATAATAATTGACGATATAACAAACCGCGGAATGGCCTGGATCATGATTCACAATACACCCTGGTTCTGTGGTGATAAGCTGAATGCTTTCACTAATGCTTATCCCATGCTCCACCGTGAAATCCAGCCGGTTATTATACGTAACCTGAATCAGGAACATCCCATTACAAAAGGTATAGAGCCGTTCATCATTCAGTTGGATGAACAGTTCGGCGCATATATTGCAGATCCCGATGATCCAAATTTTACGCTACTTTTCAAAAGTCAGGGAGTTCATGACCAACATATTACAATTCAGGGTTGGTGTGTCCAGCGAGGGAAAGGCAGAATTGTAGGGCTAACTCCGGGACATTACGAGTGGACATGGTATCAGGTTCAGTATCAGGAGATAGTCTGGCGTGCCGCTCAATGGGCACTGAACCTTCCGATAGAACCGTTTTATGGAAATTTTGATAACTTTATCTGGTAATATAATTGAACTGATATAAATGAGGAGATAATCATGGGTTTATTAACAAAAATAAAAAAGCGGGGTATATCACGTGCCGGAATCACTGGTCTGACTGCATCCGCTGCTGTCGTGGGTGAAACAAACGCTGCTCTCAGGCCAAAAGCTCCGGGCGAAACGAAGATTGTTGCACTTTTCGGTATAACCGACTGGAATAACGGGATAGGACATGAATTACTTGTTCGCAGTATATTCGAGTCAAAAAAGAACTGGCGGATTATATGTGTCCGTGCCAATAAATTTTTCACTCCCGATCTCATCAGCGATGCTGATCTGCTTATAACCTGCCGTGACGGCGGAGCAGATCCCATCGATTTGTTCGCGGACGGTTCCGGTGTGTCGGATACACCGGTTCAGGGCACTGTTTTATGGACCGACTCCAATGTGAAAGCTATCATCGGTAATGTTAAGAATCGTGGCATGGGGCTTCTGGCACTCCACAATTCAATCTGTACTGAAAACAGGGAGTTTGTAAATTTCCTCGATGTTAAAGAGGTGACAAAACACGAATATGAGCCTTTGTGGGTAAGGAGATTAAATCAGAATCATCCCATTACACAGGGAATTGGCAAGTTTTTGATAACGCACGACGAACAATATGCGGTTATTATAAAATCCCCGACGACACAAACATTATTTGAGACCACATCGGTTCATGAAAAACGTCAGGCTGTCAGCGGATGGGCGCTGCAGAGTGGTAAGGGCAGGATTGTCGGTCTGTTGCCCGGGAGTACTGTTCATGCATATCAGGCTCCGGAATACCAGAATATTTTATGGCGTGCCGCATACTGGGCAATGAACCGCACTATCGAGCCATACCCTAACGCGAAAAACACATTATATGATTGAATCGGTGCTATATGAAACAAAAGGTGAAACCACATGAAATCTGAAACAGGGCAGACACAAGGGTTTGCTCTGATACTATAATCATAATGAGAGTAAGAATAATTTTATTAGATGAGATTGCTTCGTCATTTCATTCCTCGCAATGACAGGCAACTCAAAAGTAATAATGTGGAGGCTATACCCTATGGTTCGATCTTTTATACTGTTTGTATGTTTCTTCTGTATTACCTGTTCGTGGAGTGAAGCTTTGGAACGTCCCGGAGTCGAATTCAAAGTTTTCCAGTTTCCCAAGGATAAGATACCATGTATTGATGGCAACATCGATGACTGGAATATAGTTCCTGATGACTACATTATCGGTACCGACCAGTTGACTGACGAGAAAACTCCCGGTAGGAAGATGAACCGGAAAAGTCTCGATGTCAAGGTTCGGGTTGGCTGGGTTAAAGGCATGAATCGACTCTATTTCTGTTATGAAGCATACGATGATTACTGGGATATGTATTACCGTCGGGGAGATATTTTCGAAATCCTTGTCGATGGAGACCTGTCCGGCAAAGATGTCATTATCAATCCGGCGCTGGACAGGAAGGATAATTATTTCAGATATCAGGGTGTTCTCGGGCAGAATTACCATATTTACACGCCTCCCGGAGAAGGCCGTGACTGGGCGATGATCTGGGGCTGCCAGCCGTGGATTAACGATCTGCCCTGGTCGAACTATGCCTATAACTACAATTTTAAAGAGGGTGAAAGCGGCAAACTTGTTCTGGAATTCTGGATTACCCCGTTTGATTATGCACCATATGACGGCCCGGAACGTGCGGTACCCTCTAAACTTGTCGAGGACACCATTATAGGATTAACCTGGACCATAATCGATTATGACGCGGGCACAGACCATAACAATATCGGTGACGACAGCGGATTCTGGAGTATCTCGCATAACAGAGATTCATACCGTGACGCCGACACCTGTGTTGCCTTCCGCCTTATGCCCCTGCTTCCCGGGTTTCGCAAGCCTATCGAAGCCGAATGGTCGTTCACGGTTCTCGATATGGACCGCCGTCTGGTCGCGTTTCAGGATGAATCCTATGGCGATATTACCTCATGGTTGTGGGATTTTGACGATGGCACCACATCGACTGAACAGCATCCTGTCCATGTGTTTCAAAAAGCAGGAAATCTTGTGATTACCCTGACTGTCGAAGGGCCTGCGGGAAAAGCAAAACGGGTTAAGGTATGGGATGTGGTGATCAGATGATAAACAGATTCATTATTTCTTTGTATGCTCAAGGAAGAAATTGACGAGTTCGATTCGATTTTTCACACCCAGTTTTTGATACATAGCGTAGATATGGTTTTTTACCGTATGCGGTGCGATAAAAAGCATGTCGGCAATTTCCCTGTTGTTTTTGCCATGTATCAACAGTGTAATTATCTCGGATTGCCTTGATGACACCCCATATTTTTCGCAAATTGATTTTAAATCACTGCCGGCTATTGCATAGGGCAGGGCATTGTAATTTCTAAAGAGGAAGCGCCGATACCAGAAAAACGGGAACAAATTAAACGATAGATAAATTACAGATGCAAACAAACGGTGGTTTTTTCCTGCAAACATAGCGGAAATAGTAAGAAGAGAATACCCGCCTAAATAGAACAGACTGAATAGTATCCACGTTTTGGATTTGGTCCGGTCATCCAAACTCCAGCTCTTTACTATAAAATACCCCAGAATAGCATATGAAAACAGAAATGTAAAAAAATATAATCCCCTGTTAATCCAATCCGCTATTTCAAAAAACTCAACCGGTATTCCGGAAACAATAGGCAAAAAACTTCTGAAAAGAATAAAGCAAATAATGCCTATAAAAAGCTTATAAAGATTTTTTGGATAATTTTTATCCTGAAATGACCGGGAGAGGGCAATCAAATAATAAAAAAGACCGATATAAAAAACACCGAATAAAGGATTAATCATTTTCATGTAATGGGAGCTTTTGAAAAGTATCAGATTATCAAAAAAGTTTACGAGCAGATACTCGGATAATGTACCATTGAGAAAACACAGATTCAGAAACAGGAAAAACCACAACAGGTGTTTAAGGAATATATACCGGTATAATTTATAGAATTGATATGTGTCAAATAAAATCCCCATTCCAACAATCAGTGTTACTATCTGAATCCAAATCTTGACATGTTCCATTAAACGCTCCGCAGAAATCGGAAAAATTATTCTTGCTTAAAAATATATGAGCGTGTTCCAACATGCAAGAATGATCTAAACGCCGCCAGACTATGAGATAACCTTCTCAATTGTATGAATGAGACTGTCTACCTATTTATTTTTGTCTTCACGGTTGAATATATTGCACGAAAACAAATCATTAATAGGAGAAATAGCAATGATGGTAAGAAAAGAAGTAATTATTGTTTTATGTGCTTTACTCATTAACGTATTATCTGCAAAGGCACAGGATATTAAAGAAGCAATTACCGTTAACGATTATGAAAAAGTCGAGATGCTGATAAAAAATAATCCTTCACTGGTTAATGTAAAAGATGACCGCAATTGTACACCGCTTCATTATGCTTCCGAGGCCGGAAACAAGGAAATAGTTCTGTTATTGATTTCAAACAACGCTGAAATCGATGCACAGGAAATTAACAGAAATACTCCATTACATTTTGCATCAATGAACGGATATTTGGAAATTGCAAAGTTATTACTTGATCACGGAGCGGATATTAATGCTAAAAATAAAGATCAATATACACCGCTTCATTTTGCCTGTTGGTATAAGCAAAAATCAGTTATCAGACTCTTGATAAAAAAAGGTGCTAATATCTATAGTAAAGAATACCGGGGTGCTACTCCTATGATGATGGCAATATGGCGGATGGACGATATTGACATAGTCCGATTATTCATCAAAAATGGTGCGGATATTAATGTCAGAATAGAAGGTTCCTGGGTTTCGCCAATTGCCCTGGCAGCCCAGTATGGTTATGAGGATATAGTAAATCTCCTGATTGATGAAGGTGCTTATGTTGATGAAAAAAGCCGGGTTCTCTTACGGTTTTCAGCAGCTCATGCCCTTGAACGACTTTTCGGGATTCTTAATGATAAAGGTACGGATTTGAATGTAGCAACGAATAATGGCGGAACCCTTATACATTATGCAGCAGAAGGAGGTTCGGTTGAAATAATAAAAACTTTAATTGAAAAAGGTTTTGACTGCAATATGCCGGACAGATATGGCTGGACACCACTCCATTATGCCGCATTGAACGGACATAAGGACGCTGTTGAGATGTTACTCAACAAAGGCACAAAAATAGATGCAAGAATTATATCGGGGAAAACTGCCTGTAATATTGCTGATGAAAAAGGTTTTTTTAACATTGTGCAGCTTTTGGCATCAAAAGGTGCTGATATATCACCCGAAAAATTTCCTGAACTTAAAGGTAATTATTTAGGACAGATTCCACCCGGAGGTAAGCCGGAGATTTTCGCAGTCGACATAGTTTCATCACCTTTAAGCGAACATGGATGCGTTATGTTTTCACCGGACGGGAAAACTATGTATTGGACATCCGAATATAAAGAAAGCGGTTCTGTCGGAGCTTTTAAAGTATTTTCATCACATGTTGAAAATAATCGATGGACAAAACCCCGATATGCCTTTTTTACTGGCGACTTATTAATTGACGACGATGTCCCTTTCGTGTCACCTGACGGTACACACTTAATTTTTATGTCAAAACGGCCGATTAATCCGGAAAGTTCATCGGAAAAAGAGCATTACTGGATTATCGATAAAACAAACTCTGGATGGTCGGAACCGAAACCGATACCTGGTGTGGTTGGTGATATGACTATACGCTGGCAAATTTCCATGTCCCGTAACGGTGCACTGTATTTTGGATCTACTGATGCCGGCGGTCGGGGATCAAGCGATATTTATATGTCGCGACTCATTGATGGTGAATATTCGAAACCGGAAAACCTGGGAACTAACGTTAACACAGAATATTCGGAAGGCGCTCCGTTCATTGCACCTGACGAAAGCTATCTGATTGTAAGCGTCGATAATCCTGATTGTTTCGGCATGACTGATTTGTTTATCAGTTTCAAAGATAAGGATAATAAATGGACCAGGCCAAAAAATATGGGAGAGACCATAAATTCCAGGGCGCCTGAAGGTTGCCCGTATGTTTCACCTGATGGCAACTATCTCTTTTTCAATAGCGGAAGAAACGGTAATTATGATATATACTGGGTAGACGCAAAGATAATCGAAAAACTGAGAACCGAACAAATACAGTAAAATTCTTAATAAGGGCAGACATATGTGTTTGCCCCAAAAGCATATATTGCATCAGGGATACTATAATTATCAAGATATTGACCTTTTGTCTGACCTGTTTGTAAAATGATCTTAAACTGGTTATGTAATGGGTGCACCACCTTACGCGTAACAAATTCAATTCCCACCAATTGAATCTATTCTTATATCAGTTTCACAATAATTCTTGCTTATTATTCAAAAATCCTTATAGTACATTTTATGATATTCTCCACTATTTGAAGAGGTCAGGAAATGTACCGGATTTGTGTTTTTGGATTTATCGTGCTTTTCACCGGTGTGTCAAACTCTATAGCTGATGAAAGAAAAACTCTGGTTCTTGAAAATGATCAGGTTATAGCTGTTTTCGACCTCGGTGGGGGCGCTCTCGCTGATTTTTCTTTTAAAGATCAGAGATTGAATCCTTTAGCATGGCATCATCCTGCTCCGAACGATACAACGCCTCAACCTTTCGGGCATTTTCTTTGTTTCGATCGGCTTGGAAATCCATCCCCACAGGAAAAGGAAAATGGGATGCCGTTTCATGGTGAGGCATCGAAAATCTTTTGGCATGAATCTGCTGCCGCTGAGGTTTCAAATGATGATTCCGGGATCGGTATGAAATGTGAGCTTCCCCTGGCTAAAATGAGTGTGAACAGGTTTGCTGTCCTGTCGAAACGTGGCCCGGTGCTGCAGGTGAAGGAAGTTTTCACCAATGTCAATCTTCTGGGAAGAGTCTGTAACATCCTCCAGCATCCGTCTATCGGCGGCCTTTTTCTCGACGAAATCGTTCTTGTGGATTCGAATGCATGGAAAGGTTTTTCTGTGGGTAATCCGATGCCGATGGTTGAGGAACCCCTTGTATACTGGCATACTATGGTTAAGAATGGTAGTTTCACCGATTTGAGAAAACTCGTTTCCGGAGATAATCCGGGTGTCGAATCGTTTATTTGCCGGAAGGGTGAGAAATTCGGATGGATTACTGCGTGTAATCCGAAAAAAGGTCTCCTCATCGGTTATATATGGCTCATTGAGGATTATCCCTGGATTCGTCACTGGCGACATATCGTTGATGGTATACCACAGGCACGGGGGCTTGAGTTCGGGACGACTCCGCTGCCTCTTCCTTTCGGTGATATTTTGAAGAAACACGAGATTTTCGGTACACCGATTTTTGTTTATCTCGACTCTAATGAGTCAATTGAAAAATCATTCACGGTTTTTCTTATGAATATTCCTGTAGATTTTCGCGGAGTGAAATCGGTAGAAAAAACTGAAAACAAGATTGAACTGTATGAACGTGAAACCGGAAAGGTGTTCACTGTTACATTTTGATTAGTTTATATGATATAATGGGGATGGATTACAATGGAAGACATAATTTTTTCTGAGGCCGAACGTGAAACGCGACGGAAGTTCATACAAAAAACTCTACTTGGAGTAAGCGGTTTTACCATTGGTAGTAATTTATTCTTAGGTTGTTCAAAGTCCCGTCCGGCAGGTATGTCTTTAATTGGCCGGGATATCGCTATTACAAAGAACAAACGCCCGTCTGAAAAAAAAGATAAAAGTATTCTTTCGTTTGTGACCGGTACCGATACGAGAGATGCGGCATATAGTTCACTCAAACCTCTTGAAGATACAGTAACCTCTGCCATAGAGAATAAACAGGTTGTCATCAAACCCAATACAGGTGTTGTTGGCCCTAATCATCATCATGAGGTTGCCGATGTTGAGCAATTGAGAGGTATTCTCGATTTTCTTCAACCGATTTACAACAAACAAATTATTATAGCTGAGGGCACTGCCGCCCAGGCAGTCAGTATGCACTATGGGTTTGAGGAATATGGGTATACAAGGCTGGAACGTGAATACAATGTCAGGCTTGTGGATGCTAATGATCTTCCATCAACAACCCATTGGATATTAGCCGGGTATCTCAGGCCGCAGCCAATCAATCTCATCGATATGTATTTCAATCCGAATGTGTATCTTATATCCGCCTGTCGTATGAAAACTTCGGGAGGTGTACTGGTAACCCTTTCGATCAAGAATATCGCGATGGGTGCTCCGCTATGCCATTATAAGCTCAACAAAAATGGAAAAGTCGACGATTTAACCAATTTATCTGTCCCCCGCGGTATCAATGAAAAAGCCAACATGCATGGGGGCGTTGGCAGTATGCCGGGAAGAGAATTGAGCTACAATATATTTACTGTCGCATCGATGGGAGGTTTTGCCGACCTGGCTGTACTGGACGGAGTAAACGGTGCAGATGGTAACGGCCCATGGAGTGCCGATCCGGTCGAACATGGTGTAGCTGTTGCAAGTAACGACTGTGTTGCCGCTGATAAATTCGCATCAGGGCTTATGGGTGTGGACTACGATAATCTCCCGTACATAAAATGGTGTGCGCAGGCAGGTATAGGCCGTGACGATTTAAACGATGTACATTACTTCGGATCTGATTACCGTCCGCATATAAGGAAGTACCGGTTGAACAGAAATTACGAAAAGCAGGTACAATGGATAAGAGATTTGAATCAAAACCTGTCTAAATGAAATATTTACAGATACTTATACAGTTGTCAGTTAAGAATATCGGAGGGGATTATCATAATGCGAAAATTTGTTATAAGTTTTATCATAATTTATGCATTTTTCACGTCTGTATTTGCACAGGATAATTCCCAATATTTTCAGCTTGACCCCAAACCATATGATCCGGCTGTCGATGTAGACACGGATATGTTTATCTCTGATTGGCATAATTCATTACCGCGATCCGAGCACGGCAATTTGATTGTCCGTGATATTTTTACCAGACATAAAGGAGACGATCCACTCAAACCGGTAGAACCTGGCGCTGTACTGAATGTGTTGACCGAATATGCCTATGCAACACTTGATGCCTCTTACTCGACGACTCCATCTAAACTTATCGGTGAACAGAAAATATTTTATGTTTTAGAAGGTTCCGGTACGGTCACTGCAGGAATGAAAACAGAAAAGGTTTTTCCCAATGTTACGGTTCTCATTCCTGAAGGACTCGAATTCACTGTGAAAAACACGGGTGATACTCAACTTACCATGCTGATTATTGGTGAGCCTACCTATGAAGGTTTCACACCTTTAATTGAAATGATTGTCAAGGATGAAAATAAAATCCCCATTTCAAGTACGACGGGTCATTGGATCAACATAAACAAGATACTATTTAGACGAGGGGAGGGGCTTGCCACTATTATCGGAATTTCTCCTGTTTGGCTTGATCCGGTAACGATGGCCCAGCCGCATGCAAGCAGAGGACTTGGTACCGATGTGCTCTGGTATGCTATCGAGGGTGATATCTTCACACTTTTTGGCAAAAAACTGTATCATCTCAAGCCGGGTATGGCATTTAAAAATCCCAGTGACGGTAAGGTATACCACGCTAATATCAATGTGACCGATAAGCAGATCAAACTTCTCTGGGTACGAACCGTATCACCTGAAGAATTTAAGAAACTTGGTAAATAATTTACAAAAAAAATGATGTTAGAAAACTAACTCACATGACCATGAAGAGGAGTAGTGCCGTACGCCTGGCAGTCAACCGATTGTTATCGGTGGAAATCAAATTTTCACTCTACTCTCAAACGAATATTTTCCGGAACCGATCTCAAAAACAGCACAGCCGTTTTCCAGACGAAGGAATTTTACACTTTCGGATTCCGAGGCTTTTTGACCGCTTTCGGTGACCTTTTCTACGCTTTCGGTTTCCACATAGACTGTTGCCGAAGTATTTGCAGGAACCGTTATATCCCAGTGAAATGTATTGTCGTGTAATGACCATTCACTTGTGATATCCCCATAAATAGAACTGTAGTTCACACGGGCATTTGTCAAATCACCTCTCACCGGAGGCCGAAAAATAATATGTTTAAAACCCGGATTCTCGGGATCGGGATTAATCCCTCCGATTCCCTGATAAAACCAGACGGCGAATCCTCCCTGCATGGGATGATTCAGTGACCCGCCGCGTTTTCCCCATGATTCCCACATTGTCGTTGCACCTAACGAAAAAAGATAACCGATACTTGGATATGTTGTGTTATGCAATAGTTTATGGGCAATATCCCCATAACCATATTGACCGAGCGCCCAGTAAAGGTGAAGGCTTCCGGTGACACCAGTTGAGTGATGGCCGTTATGCTTCTCAATGATGTTCTTAACAAGGCTCTGTGCTACCGCTTCCTCATCACCTTCAGGCACCAGTTCAAGATATAATGCGAAAGCGTCTGCGGTCTGGCTGCCGTATGTTTTCTGTACCGGATCATAGAAATGCTCGTTAAAGGCATGCTTTATATTGACTGCGAGTTGTTGGTATTTTTCGGTATCCTGATATTTGCCGAGGAGTTGAGCCATTTTCGCCAAAAGTTTTGCATCGAAATAATAGTAAGCGGTCGATGTTAGTTCCACCGGTGTTTCGAAAGGCCGTGCGCTTCCGGGAGGGCACCAGTCACCATACCCGTCATATACGATGTAATCTTTTGCCAGACCGGAAACATGAGCTAAAAATTCGCTCATACCCTGATAATGTTCACGGATCACACTATAGTCACCATAATACAGATACATATACCAGGGTATCTGTATGAATGCGCTGCCCCAGTCGGGGTGTTCACCCGGTTCCTGACGTTTCCCCGGCGCTATATCCTCGACAATGCCGTTTCTGCTTCTCCGGTTTGTTTCGATGTCTCTGACATACTTTGTCCAGAACAGCGGCATGTCGAAGTTATAGATTGTCATCTCTGTGGTTACATGCGCATCACCAAGCCATCCGCATTTTTCACGGGCCGGGCAGTCCTCCGGAACGCTGTGCATATTGCTGACCTGTGTCCATAAAACGGTTCGCTGGATCCGGTTCAGCATATCATCGGATGTTTCGAACCGCCCTGCTTTCTCTACCGCTGTATACACGGCAACACCTTCGAGGTTGTCGAGTGTGGGGGTACCCGTAAATCCGGTCATTTCAACATAACGGAATCCGTGATAAGTAAACCGGGGCTCCCATATCTCGGTGCCGTTTCCTTTGCAGGTATATTTTTCGGTCTGAATGACATGAATAGCACCGACACCGGTACTTGAGGGATCGATCATGCCGTCCTCATGAATCGCTTCGGTAAACCGCAGTTGGATTGTTGTCCCTCGGTCAGCTTCGACTTTCAATTTTGCCCAACCGGCAAAGTTCTGCCCCATATCGAACACATACACCCCGGATTTCGGATTGGTGATATTAACCGGTTTCAGAGTCTCCATCCGCTTTATGGGTGGAATTTTCTGAGAGACCAATACACCGCCGGGTGGGTCGGCAATATGGACATCTCCCCATGTGCTGTCGTCAAATCCCGCAGTGTCCCAGCCGGGCTGTTCCAGACGGGCATCATAGGTTTCACCGGCATACACATTATTGGATAGTATGGGGCTTTCGGAGCCTTTCCATGAGCCGCCACTGACAACCATTGTTTCTGTGCCGTCGGTATAGGTGATAATCAATTGCATAATCAACCTCGGTTTGCCGTATACAACATCACCCCAACCATATTTTGGTTCATTGACAGCAGTCTGATTATACCAGCCGTCGCCCAGAATCACACCAAGAGCATTGTCGCCAATCGAAAGGTTTTGCGTAACATCATGCACAACATAAAATACACGTTCCTCGTAATCGGTCTGCCCCGGGTCGAGAACCTGATCGCCAATTTTCGATCCGTTGATGGTCAGTTCATAATACCCAAGACCGCAAATATACACCCGTGCCCGTTCGATTTTTTTATCGATTTTAAATTCACGCCGTAACATGGGAGCGGATTCACAATCATATCCAATCCACTGCGCCTTCCAGTCTTCCGGATGAAGCAGGCCCATTTCCCAGCATGCAGGCGCGCTCCATTCAGAAGCGTTACGGTTTTTGTCCCACACACGCACTTTCCAAAATACATGTTCACGGGAGTTCAATTTCTTTCCCTTGTAAGTAACTTGTATCGATTCATTCGAATCGACTTTGCCGCTATCCCATATATCTCCGGTATCGGTATTCAGATTTTCAAGGCTGCCGCTTACCAGAACATGATATGCTGTCTGATTTTGGTCTCGTATATCCGACTGCATAAACCAGCTAAGCCGTGGTTGTGCGACCTCTATATTGAGAGGATTTTCACGGTACTCACACCGCAATGAAGTGGGCGCCGGAATATCTGCAGATTGAGTTGAACAGCCAATAACTGTTCCGAACAAACCGATTAACTGGCAGAACAAATGCAAGTAATTCAAGAAATTATGTTTGTTATAATATACGTGCATTATGTTGTTTCACCCTTCAGACACCAAAAGATTTTACCGTTTTGTGAGATCATCACCGAGAGAGGTGCCGTCATATTTCCCTTTTTCAAGCGCCACTGCGATGCTTATCAGTTCGAGATCCTTGTCCGAGTTGTTGTAGAGCCCATGAGCGCCGTGAAGAACTACTGTGGCGGCATCACCGGCTTTCACGTTGTAGGTGGCATCATCGACGGTCATACGGCCGGTACCTGAAAGGATGTAATACACTTCCTCCATGACATCATGGCGATGGTAACCGACAGATGAACCCGGTGTAAGGACATAGTGGTTGACGAATCCCCAGTTGGTTCTGAATATCTCGGTCGGCCAGACCACACGGGTTAGCATATTACCTTTACCGTTGTAAAAGCTCGGTACGCTGGTAAGCAGACGTTTGTCGAAGACGGTCCAGGGGAATGGCGGGGGAGATTCGATAATTGCATCAACAAGATCGTTTTTCTTGCCGAAATCGAGAGCGTCATATTTACGGTCGGCATAGGTTACACCGATATTCATGAATTCAACCGGTTTTTCGGTATGATTATAGATTCCGTGCGAGGAACCCATGACACAGGGGGTCATTGCCGGGCCGGGAAGTGTTGCGGTTCGACCGTTCACGGTGAACTGGGCGGCGCCGTCGAAGATAATATACATTTCCTCCATCCTTCGATGCACATGTTCTCCGAGTCCGCATTTCGGTTCGAGTTTTCCGCGGTGAACGAACAGGAATTGCGATTGTAACCGGTCACGTGGCGTCAGTTCCATATATGCGATTCTGCCAGGGCCGCCGTGGGGGAATTCGCCGACACGGTCATACAGTGCCGGATCGTTACGGCTAAATAGCGGGTGATTGTCGAATACTTTATTTTGTGCGAACACGTCGGTTGTTAGATTGCCGTGTAATGCGCCGATACCCACTACCGCAGTACCTGCGAGAAAATTACGCCGTGATACTTTGCCTGACATATCGTCTCCTTTGTAAAATGGATTATGTCATGTGAAACACGATTATCCGCAGATAATCTTTCTCATTCACAATCCTCTGCTTTTTTATACAGTTATGACATTTTATATGCGATAATAAACCTTACGAAATATAACATTACCGTTTCTTAGGTCAACAGATTTATCTTTCCGATTGACCTCAGGAACAGTTATTATTATTTTACATTGCTGAGGTGAAGATAGTGAGTGGTTCTGAATTTATTAAAATCGGCAAGGGTATGTACAGGGTTACCGTTCGCTCCAAAGCGAAACGTGACCGTCTCGAACGTATCCCTGTCGTTCAGGTCAAAGGCACACGAGTGATTTTTCCCGAGTGGGTGTCAGGCAATATACGGCGTATCCTGAACCCTCCGGCGAAAAAGTCTGAGCCGAAACCCGAACAGACAGAACTATTACTGGATTAATAATATATAAACGGAATTCGGAACAAGAACTGACTTCACAAACATTTCACATGACCTCTTGAGAACGCGCCAATAGCTCAGTTGGATAGAGCAACTGCCTTCTAAGCAGTAGGTCGCAGGTTCGAGTCCTGCTTGGCGCGCCATAAATAGCCAATAATAACAACCACTTATGGAACTTATGTAAGTGGTTTTCTGTTTGTATAATATGTTTCGTACTTCTCAGATACTACCATAATCAGTATGATTTAGCGTTGAATAAGCCGATTTGCGGGCTTATGATTAGCCGGGTAAGGGATATGTTGCCTCATGGGGAATTAAGCTGTTTTAGTGAGTTTTGAGCTGTTTTACAGTAGTGATGGGGATTGGTCAACGTGTGAATCATTGCGGGAGTGGATTGTGGGGTAAGTACTTTGAAAAATATTTTGTTTGAAAACATTCTAAAATAGTGAAATAAAAGCTGTAAACGATGCTATTAAATGTCGGATTAATTTACATTTATGAATCAATGGCAAGGAAAGCAGTACAAGATAAATAGAACAATGAGAAATATTGGTAAATAAAATAACAATAATGTAGTTTTTGACAAATAAATCGTGTTAATTAATATTTTTATTTTATTTGGATATTTAGCTGATGTAACTACTAAATGTTTCTCAGGATCAAAGGATTTATAATCCTTATGAATAGTTATCAATTCTAATGTTTCTATAAAGTTATACTCAATTTGTGCAAAAAACTGGTTTATCATTTCCAACCACCAAAACAAAAAAACTATAGCCACTGTCATTATAATAGACTCATAAGTATTTATTCCCAATTTCCTACTGATAATTACGGAAAAGAAAGCTATCATTACAGTTATAAACCATTGTCTTATTGTCTTAGTATTTGAATGTTTCATCTCAGCTAAAACATATAATACTTCAAGCTGTCTTTCAATAACATGCTTGATATTATCATTTTCCTCATCACAAATATTATTCATAGTGATTTCCTTCCAAAGGTTAGCGGTAACGCCCGTTGAGTATATTGTTAATTGAACATATACCAGCACAATAGTCAAGCAGTATTTCAAAAGTAGACAGCGGAATGATTGTTGGTTGTATTATTATAATATATATATATCAAAACTGGACGTGTATCTGTTAATACCCATACCCCCTATTCTAAAAAAGTAAAAAATGGCCCAATCCCTTATCCCGCATGGCGATAGATGATAAGGAATAATGGAAGGCAAGAGGGCACAGTTATGACCGTAACATTTGAACTGGTCGGGCAAGAATTAGTAGCATTAAACAGCGGCCCGGTATTTTCTTTCTCACCTGCAATATCTTTATTCGTAAAATGTGAGACACAGAATGAAATGGACTACTTGTGGGAGAAACTTTCCGGCGGTGGAGAAAAAGAACAATGCGGCTGGCTTAAAGACAAATACAGAGTGTCATGGCAGATCGTTCCAACGGTGTTAGGCCATATGTTGCTTGACAAGGATGCTGGAAAAACGGAAAAAGTTATGAAGGCATTACTTAAAATGGGTAAAATTGATATACAGAAGTTGAAACAAGCGTATGAAAAAAGTAATCCTGATAATAATCTCAAATGAAACTTTTTTTAAAATCACCTTTTATTGAATGCCGATAATTACCGATCCATCATCTATTTTCACCTAAATTGCTAAATCACTCATTATCACAAATACTTTGTAGTTGCCATTATGCTCTCAGGAATTATATCTTTATATCAATTTCCCTATCATTTCCGCATAAAAAATCATTATTTGTAGCATCAGTGGAATCTCTGTGATGATAAAAAACGTTATACAATCAGCAAAAAACCTCGGTGAAATTCCAAGAAGACATCTTTTACAATTGAGAAGGTTCCGGCACAGAAAAGTGCCATGGACTTCGGATGATGCCAGAGTGAAAGAAATCTTTCTGAATGATGCGCTGCCGGAACAGGAACGGTACCGCGAACTGTTTTTGTATTTTGTGCGCGGTTTTCTCTATTACAGAGCGCCGGATAAAGCTCATGTTTATTATCCCGGTGCTTCGAGCCGTCACGATGCCTCAATCGATGCCATGGAAGGATTCTGCCGTATGCTGCCCATGATCGCTGCATGGATAAAATCCGGCAGGGAACATGTTATTCAAAATATCGATGGCGAACCGGTTGATCTTATCGAAGTAGCGAGGGATGGCATTCTGTCAGGCACCGATCCCAAATCGAAAGGCTTTTGGGGACATATACAGGATTTTGAACAGCGGATGGTTGAAGCTGTAAATGTGGCTCTTTCAATATGGCTGCTCCGTGATTTTGTGTGGTATAGTCTTTCTTCAGCTGAAAAGAAAAGAATCGCCGACTGGCTGCTCGAAATAAATGGCAAGGAAGTCTGGGATAACAACTGGCATTTGTTTCCCGTCATGATCAACGTGGTTCTCCGGTCTCTTGACTTTCCGTACGATCAAAAGTCGGTCAACAAACACTATGACCGGTTGAAATCTTTCTATCAGGATAACGGATGGTTCCGTGACGGTTTAAGTGGTGAATATGACTATTACAACGCATGGGGAATACATTATGCGCTGTTCTGGCTAAATGAGATAAATCCGGAGTTCGATCCTGAATTTATAAGGTGCTCCCAAACCGATTTCATCCGTACCTATAAATATTTGATATCCACTGAAGGCATCCCCATAACCGGGCGAAGTATCTGTTACCGTATGGCTGTGCCTGCTCCATTGGTCACCGGAGCTATTAACGGGCTCGACAGGATAAGTCCCGGTCTGGCTCGCAGGGCCCTCGATTGTGTGTGGTCATACTTCATCGGTAAGGACGCTCTATCCAAAGGGACAGCGACACAGGGTTACTGGCAGGAGGACATCAGGCTGCTCGACAATTATTCCGGTCCCGGAAGCTCTTTGTGGTCGCTACGATCGCTCATTCCTGCCTTTTACACACCCCCCGATTCGGATTTCTGGGCAGCGCCGCTGGAAAAGCTGCCGATTGAACGGGAAAGCTACGAGGTGCCCATACCTGAGATAGGGTGGATTATCAAAGGAAATAAAGAAACTCAGGAAGTCGTAATAATCAAGGAGAACAACGCCGGAAACGCTTTCAGGTCATTACAAAAGCAAACATTCCGACGGAAACTCAAACAGGTAATTCTCTGTAAGGCCTCCCGCCATCCTAACGGGTATGTTAAGTATAAGCTGCATGAGTATAGTTCGTTGTGGCCTTTTTGGGTGGAAGAGGAAGTAAATATAAGTGGAGAATTGAAAGATCATTACTAATTTAACAGCGAAAATCTCGAAATTCACGAACAAAGAAAAAGACTTATTTATTCGAAAGAATTACCCGATGTTTGAGTCGGTGTAATATATCCCTGCATCCCAATCCGAACTCACCCTCTATCTTCCTCTCTAACCTTTCACTGTCTGAACCCTGATTATTCCTGATTGAAGGATTGACATGATTGTCTTTTTGTCAAGTAATCCATAAATCATGTGAATCATGGTCAGACTTTTTTTCCCCCTCTTTCCCGTGCGAGAAAGTGGAATGAGTTCCTGCGCTGGTATTTTTTATACGTATAAGCAAATGGATAAACAAAAAAATTTAAATTTATAAAAATTTTACTTGACAAATGATATTTTCAACATATAATAGTCAATAGCATGAAATATAATAGTCAATAGCATGACATAGAATATTTGATATAATGACTATTGTTTATATTTTATTACTAAGGTGTTAAATATATGCATATTGATCTAAATATGAAGACAATAATTAATTCATATAAAAATCAATTCAAATTGATTTGTTGGTGTTTCATATTAGTTATATTTTCTGTTCCGATATATTCTCAAACAAAAATTACTGAAAAAATGAGAAAAATTATTAATGACAGGATGGATAAACAACAACTCAGATATAAAAAAGAATTTACTGTTGATTGTTCAAAGCAGATGTTAATCGAACCTGCGGAAGAAAATGTTGTCCACGACTTCGAAATAGCAAAAACGCCACCGACCATAAAATTTATGATTATCCCGGATTTGGAACCCGAATATTTTCCGGAAGATCAAGCAAAATATGCAACTTGGTCAATATGGCATAAACCGACAAGAACTGAAGATAATAAATTTTATTTTGCAGTCGGAGATCATCGGGATAGAGGTTCAAAAATATTTTTATATGAATATAGTGCGCAAAATGATGTGCTTAAAAAAATTCTCGATGTCGGTCACGTTTTAAACTGGTCAGATACAACGTATACAGATGGTAAAATTCATGGTGAAATGGGATTAATGCCGGATGGTACTCTTTGGGCTGGAACACATTTTGGTGTAACCCCACCAGATTCAATTTCATTAAAAATTGGTTACTATGGGAGTTGGCTTTTAAGTTATAACATAAATACAAATATTGCTAAAAACTGGGGAGTACCACTTGTTGGTAACACACTCCCTTTAATGAAACTTGACTCGAAAAGAGGCAAATTGTTTGGAACAGGATTTAAAGGGACAGTATTGTGCTGGGATGTAATTAACCATAAGACAATATATGCTGATTACCCCCCCAATGGTTGGATTTGGTGGCGTAGAGCTTGTTTATTAGATGAGAAAACAGGAATATTTTGGAGTACAGATACAGGTGATGGAAACAGCAGTTCATTGTTTAGTGATATTAATAGTGAGCATCATTTTATTTCTTATAATCCGGAAAATAACTGTTTCAAACGCCATGATTTAACCACGCCCCAAAATCCATTTAATGGTAAAAATGAACGTTTACGAGCGTATACTAATAAAAGGGCTATAGATGGAGCTTATTATTGCATGACATTAAATGGTGCTTTATTTAAATTTTGGCCAGAAAAAGATAACGTAGAATTAATCTGTACGAATTGGGATAAAGGATGTTATACCACAACATTAACAATGGATTCTGAAGGTAAATATATATATTACTTGCCAGGTTCCACAGATGGAATTAGTGTCTGCAATAAATACTCCCCTATTGTACAGTATAATATAAAAACAAAAAGAAAAAAAGTATTGTGTTGGTTATCTGAATATTTTTATCAAAATTACGGATATTGGATTGGAGGTACATTTGGCATGGAAATTTCAGAAGATAATTCGTTTCTCGTAATAATGATGAATGGTGCATTTAGAATGAGAAATTATAAAGATGATCATGCTATTGGTTGGCCATCAATATTGATATTGCAAATACCAGTTGATGAGAGAGAGTAAATGAAATTACAAAATAGGTGAACATTATGAAAGTAGCAATATTTATTAGTATTTTTACATTATTTATGTCAAGTTCATCAATATGTTATAGTTATGATACGATTTTTAGAAAAGCAAGAGCTCCTATAGTTATTGATGGAGATTTAACTGATTGGGAAGAAATAGTAAATGATTCTGTTGATATCAAATCTATAAATAAAAAAATTTATGATGGTTTTAAATTAGAAATACCACAAGACAATTCGGATTTATCAGCTTCTTTTCGTTGTTTTGCTGACCAATTTTACTTCTATGTTGGAATTGTAGTACTTGATGATGATTTAGTGGTTGATACCTCAAAATTAGGACAACCTTATCTTGATGATACTGCTGAAATAATATTTTATAATGACTTACCAAATTCATTAATAAACAAGATTTGGATTTCAGCAAAGAAGGATTGGACTACAAGATTAGAAGGAAGAAGTAACAATGATCAAAGGAATACTCCCTATATTAAGAAATTAGGTATAACTGCAGTATTTATGAAAGTGAATTCTGGATACCAGATAGAAGTTGGTATTCCATTAAATGCATTAGGAATTAACGAAATAATTAATGGAGATTCTTTTGTGTTGAATATTCGTATATATGACAACGATAATGGCAAGTTAGAGAGTGTGTTAGAGTTGGGTGATGTAATAGATGCTACATCTATGACATCTCTAAATACTAATATTGCCGACAATAAGATTATTTTTAATAATTTAGATATAACTGATCAACAAATAGAAAATCAATATAATCTTGAGTTGTATATGGCTGAGGCATTTAGCAATGAAGGAGATTACATAGAATCAGACAAAATATTACATGAAATAATAAAAACATCAAATAAAGAAAATGATAAAATAAAAGCTAAAGTCTTATTATTAAGAAATTATTATTTATGCAAAAAGTTCGAGCAAGCAAAACAATTATATAATGAAATTATTAAGGAAAGAATAGATGATTCAAAGTTAAAATTAGAGGCTCAGATGATCTACCTCTCAATGATAGAAGATCCGTATACACATTTTATCAATTTGCATATAGGTAAAATTAAGTGATAGATAGA
>JAFGMP010000357.1 GCA_016927495.1 Candidatus Latescibacterota bacterium
AAATTCTGCCCGATTCGCTGTACAGGGATGAAGTTTTTGGTACTCCCGGTGACGTTATCCCCATGAAAAACCACCTCTTTACCGACAGTGGACAATACAAAGCAGAAATTATCGTATCGCCGACCGATAAAAAAGCCATTCAGGGTTATGCACATATCCCGTATGTATGGGGGGAACGATATGATCCTCCCGACACGCTGAAGTTTCCGGTTCATTATCTCACGGATGCGCTTAACCGGTATACCAATATCGAAACGAAACCGGTAGTTGTTAAAGAATCAAAGAAGCGAGTTCCCTATTATCCGGTAATATACCTATCGACCGACAATCTGCTGAAGCTTGAGAATCCCGGCCGGTTTCTCCGTTCAGCAGGATTTTTTATCATCGATAACGGCGCTGAAAATAAAATTCAGGCAAAAAAACACCGTGAAAAACTGATGTTGTTGTTAAATGAGATGTATAATCCGTATCTGAAAATTAGTCCGATACCGCACAGTCATACCATCTATCATTGTTTTTTCGATTTTAATGACGGGCCTCCCAAAGGGGCTGTTCCGGTTGACTCGCCGGCTGTCGAAGGTATTTACATCGGCCGTGAACTTATCGGAGTATACTGTTCTCAGGGGTATGGCGCTCTGTGGAAGAACAAGGAGAACGAGCAGCAACTCAAACTGGGAGTTAATCTTGCAGTTTATACGCTTGCTCCGGGCGAATGGTATGGTGACGATATACGATTATCATTCAGCGATACGGCGAAGAACGAATATACGGAATGGTACGAAAACGGCCGGATGAAATTCAGGGCAAGTGAGTTTGGAAAGACGAATGTGCACAGAACCGAATTCGGACAGCTTGAGTTATTTTCTCTCTGGCTTCCCGAAAGAGCGTTTGACAGAAATCGCATTGTATTTTACACCATTAATTATCCGTCAAAAAGGAAAACATACGATCCTCAATGCATGAAAAATACATATTTGTTCAATTATAACAATCACTTTCAAATGCTTGTGAGGAATGTTGTACTTAAAGAAATGGGTGTTGGTGTCGATCCGTTCGAAGGGCTTAACAGAATTTATTGGGGATTATATAATGTGTATGAGGGCTGGCATGCTAACGGCCAGAAGATGTATTATTATAATTATAACGACCGAACCTATGCAGAATGGAATGACTGGGGTATTCTTCTTGATTGTGAATACGATCCCGGAGTTTTGCAAAATAAACCGCTTGCCGATAATGAAACACATAAATAAACTGAAAATTCTGTATGCGTTATTTCCCTTTTCGGAAGGAGCGTTTGGAAAAAACTCTTCTACGTGATCTGTCCCATGTAATATTCCGTTCATTTACGAAGCGGACATCTTCGATTGTGTAAAATGCCTGTGGATTTGATTCTTTTATAAATGATACTACCATTTCAATATCTGTTCGGGGAATAACGGTGAAAAGAATTTTTACATCTCCATGTAAACCCTCCGCATCGAGTGTTGTGGCGCCATACTTGTGTTTTTTTAAAAAATCGATAAACGCGTCAAATCTGTTTTTCGAAATAACCCTTACCAGCACATTACCGAGAGCAATTTTTTCCTCGATAACCATTCCGACATAATTACCGGTTGCAAATCCTCCGGCATAAGCAAAATAGTAGAGAATATTTGTCAGGTTACGCATAATCTGGGTAATAGCAAAAATCCAGATCAATACCTCAAAAAAACCGCACAATGCCGCTAAAAGTTTATAACCCCGCGAGACAAAGATAACTCGCATCGTCCCGATACTGACATCAGTAATTCTTGCAAGAAAGATCAGCAACGGGATAACAATGAATGCGAATATTTTGGTATTAATGATCGATGCCAGGTCCATAATTACTATTCTTATGTAATAAGGTGGATTTTTTATTTAATATAAGGTTAAATACTTCCAATAAAAAAGAAAATCCAGTTATTTTATGATTTAACAGGATTTTCTTAACAATATTTACAGTATTTATATTAAATATCTAAATCTTCAAGTAATTGCTGAGAGGATAAATTCTATCATATTAAAGTGAATTGTTATACCAAACTACTCAGCATTACGGTTTCCTGACTGCTGAAAAGCCGGTTGGCATTAAACAATGTTTTAACTCCTTTACCGATTTTAGCCATGGCAAGAATATACTCCGTGTCAATTCCCACACCTAAAGTGGGTGTTTCTTCAATATCTGTCGCCTTAATATTAAATACCTCGGAAACCGAATCGACAATAATACCGATTTTGACGAAACCGCCCTCGATCCAAAGCTCAAGAATAATAATACAGGTGTGCTCGGTATATTCAGCCTCATGTAATCCCAGCATGGCTCTCAGGTCAATGACCGGTATAACGCTTTTACGGAGGTTGATTACTCCTTTCACAAACGGTGGAGTCTGAGGTATCGTTCGGACAGGCATCAAGCTGATAATCTCCTTGATCGAATGAATTTCGATGCCATATTCCTGCTTTTCAAGAGAGAAAAACAGATATTTACCTTCTTTATCGAGCATGGTCTTATTTTTTGGTTCGCTTGCCTGCCGTGTCTGAATATCCGATACAACTCGTGACATCGGATGCAATACGGAATGATGTCGTGAAGTCGAGGCTTTATCGCATGCTTTTTGAGCAAAGCTGGTATCCACGAATTTTTCGAGATTTATCATAGTACCGATGCCCATTTCCTGTGACATATATCGCTGAATTCTGTCGAGATCTTCGATTGCAGGGAACAGGTCGTCGGTTTTAATACCCTGAGGTTCGTTAAGTACATTTTTGAGAACAGCGACATTCAAGCCGAGTTTCTTACCGGGATCCAGAAAATTAACCGCTATTTCAGCAGCTTTTTCGTGATTGTGGGCAATATACTGTCCACTCACAACCAGCATGTCGACAAATTCCTGTATTGCTTCAGGATATTCATTTATGAATTCGTCACGGGCTGTAACAACGCAGCATGGATGATATTCCCAGAGTTCACCCGACAAAAACATGAGGTTGGCATTTCCACCGGCGATAGCCTTTGTACCTAACGGTTCAGCCACGGTAAATCCACCTGTATCAGGATTTTTAGCAAGGAATTCCGGCATTTTAATAGGTGGCACCACCTCAAAATTGACATCCACGCCTTCATTACCCGCCAGACCGGGTTTCAACCCGATCTCATGCAGAAACATATTGGTAAGCATATGGTGTATTGATAGAATGTGTGGAATGTAGAATGTTTTACCTTTGAAAAAATCCTTCAAAGATTTCTGTTTGTCGTTATTATTATTTCTGACGCATATACTTCCGTTTTTATGCGCAAAAAGCACGAGTTTAATAGGAATATCGGCGCTGAACATATCCATAGCGATGGGCGCCAGAATGAACGCTGCATCGATATCACCCTTTTCAAGCGACTGCTGTACCGGATTCCAGCCGGGCATACATTGGGTTTCGAGTTCGAAATGTTTAGGCTGTAATTTTTCTGATTCGATCAGGTGTTTTAAGACACCGAGAGCAAGGTGATCGGTTATCTGAATATGTGCAACATTTAAAATAACTTTTCCCGATGAAGTTTTACGGGGATGTCTCGGTTTCTCGGGTTCAATATAGCCTTCCTTTTTTTCTTCAAAAGTGTCGTCGATTACACTTTTCAATTCGGCCGGCCCGAAAGGCTTTGTTATAAAATTACTGACCCCGGCATCGACCGCCATCTGTGTTTGTTTTTTTTCTCCACGGGCTGTGGCCATGATAAACGGTATAGCTTTGCATTTTTCATTTACCCGTACCCATACCAACAAATCATAACCGCTTTTTTGAGGCATATTCCAATCACTTATTATAAGATCAATATCATTTTCTTTCATCAATAATGGAATAGCGGTTTCCCCGTCATCAGCTTCCATAATATGTGTAAATCCAAGCTCCCGTAAAGCTTTGACTTCCATTTTACGGGTAATTCCCGAATCCTCCACAACAAGTATCTTCATCTGAAGATTTACAGACATTTAACGTATCTCCTCATGGTATTCAATATAAAATTTGTATTTTTTTGCATTTTGGTAATGCAAAAATCCGACCATAAATCTAAAAAAACTTTAAGTTATATATTATCAATATCTTATGTGAGTATAACCGATTCAGTTTTTTTATAAGGTCAGTCAATAATAAGCAATATGTC
>JAFGMP010000358.1 GCA_016927495.1 Candidatus Latescibacterota bacterium
GCAAATGCCGCGCTGAAAGTTCAGAAACGTGAACCGTTTATCCTCGACCGCTCAGAGGGATACATGGGAGTTATGATCGATGATCTGGTTACAAAGGGCACCAACGAACCTTATCGTATGTTTACTTCACGGGCCGAATACCGCCTTCTTTTCCGGGAGGATAACGCTGACCTCCGTCTCCTTGAAAAGGGTTACGAACTGGGCCTGCATGATGATAACACACTGAAAATTCTGAAAGAAAAAAGAAAGCTGATCGAAGGGGAGTTAACGAGATTAGAAAACACATGGGTAAAACCTTCCGATGAGGTAAACGCGCTCCTTGCAAAACTCGGATCAACCCCGATCGATAACGGAATCTCTCAGAGTCAGTTACTGAAAAGGCCTGAAATCGTTTATGGGACTTTAAAGGAGATCGATAGCGCTTATCCCGAACTGCCGGATGATATTGTGCGTCAGGTAGAAATTCAATGTAAATACGAGGGATATTTGAAACGCCAGGAGGACGAGGTCAGACGATTCAAAAACCTTGAAAAAATAAAACTCCCGTCCGATATTGGCTATAAGGGTATTCCGGGAATTTCCAATGAAATTTGTAAAAAACTATCTGATATAAAGCCTTTTTCTCTCGGCCAGGCTTCGAGAATTTCCGGGATAACACCCGCCGCTATTTCCATATTGATGGTATGGCTTAAACGGTACAGCGGGGATAAAATCGCATGAGGTATTCCTGGATTATTATCGCCCTGTTTTCAGCTTTTTTTACCTCGCTACGTCATATCCACATTAAAAATAAGTGCAGCGGACATTCTTCTGAAATTGTGATATTCGTGACCCGCCTTGCCGGTGTAGTAGCACTCTTTCCGTTTGCTTTGGCCAAAGGTTTCACGATAATACAGTTGTCGACTTTTGCCTTTGTCACCGCATTGACGGTCGTTATCACAGCTTTTGCAACAATAATTCAGATAGCGCTGCTCCAACAAAAAGATATTTCGAGGTCAATACCATATTTAAGTTTTATACCGATTTTTATGGTGCCATGGAGTGTTGCTCTTCTCGGAGAAATGCCATCCGACATTGCATTGCTGGGCATAGTGATTACCTGTCTTGGCGCATATATCATTAATGTGGGTGAACATACGGGGATCCTCGGTCCGTTGAAATCGATTGTTAGCAATAAAGCTTCACTGTTAATGCTTGTGGTCGCTTTCTGTCTTGCGTTCAACACCGTATGCGATAAAATTGCCATTACGGCTGCTTCTGCTTTCACCTATATTTATATTTGGTCGGTGTCTTCCACAGTTGTTATGGGATTGATAAGTCTCACCAGGAATTCTGTACATAGCATAAAAATAGCCCTGACCGATAAACATGTTGTCGTTCAGGCGCTTTACTGGGTCAGCGGTTATTCATGCCAGATATTTGCAATTGGCGCTGCGGTGGGGATACAATCGGGTACAACCTATGTGAGGGCGCTAACACTGCTCAATGTTTTATTTACCGTCATATTCGGCGGTGCGCTGTTCAGGGAAGAAAATCTGATAAGGAAAAGTTTGGCAACACTCATGATGGTCGGCGGTTCGGTTTTAATTATTATCTCGGCCGGTTCTTTTCATTAATAGATAGCTTTTTTGTTGAAATTTTTGATTTTTGGTTTTAATTATGAGGATTATAAAAAGTAACTCGATGAAAAGAAAGTATTTGAAAATAATATGCTGATACCTGTGATAATGATTATAATAGGCGCCGGAATACTGGTGAAAGGCGCTGACCTTCTGGTAGACGGCGGCGTCGGAATTGCTCTTAAAAGCGGAGTGTCCCATCTTGTCGTAGGTTTGACTGTTGTTGCTTTCGGAACCAGTGCTCCGGAATTGACCGCAAGCGTTATTGCTGCTTTTAAAGGTTCGGGTGATATTTGTTTTGGTAATGTTGTCGGTTCCAATGTAGCCAATATTGCACTGATTCTCGGTGTTACCGCTTTGATAAGACCGATTGATGTAAATAAAGTGCTCGTACGCTGGGAAATTCCGTTTCTCATCGTTATTTCCGCTGTCATCTATATAATCGGTTTACTCCGTCACAGCGGATTGATCGCCGGTTTGATCCTTATGGCTCTTTTTGTGTGGTACATGGTTCATTGTTTTAAAAGTCCTGCCGCTGAAGTTGAGGTCGAGGACAAGGCTGCCCAAAAATCCTACGTGTTTCTTTGTACTCTTGTAGTATTGGGAGTCGGCGGGCTCGTACTCGGTGGCTATCTTTTTGTTGAAAATGCCCGCGCAATAGCAAGCATGCTCGGTATCAGCGAAGCGGTCATCGGCCTGACTGTCGTTGCGCTCGGTACCTCGTTGCCTGAACTCGCGACATCGGTTGTTGCCGCTGTCAAAGGCCATTCGGATATTTCTCTCGGAAATGTAATCGGTTCGAATATTTTCAACATTCTTTTCGTTCTCGGTACAACTTCGGTAATATTGCCTTTCTCCATATCACCTGACCGTTTTCTGAGTGTGGCGGGTCTTCCGTTTATGATGGGACTGGCTATAATTCTTCTGCCCTTTGCCCTGACCAGATTGACGATTTCAAGAATCGAGGGTGGCATTCTTTCCGCTATTTATTGTGTATATACCCTTCTGGCTGTTTTTGTAAGATGATAAGAATATCCTGATAATTATTAATACAATAGGCCACGATATCTTATTCACTGCTGTATTCAGGTGATTCTGTAATGTCCTTTTTTTTACCATGAAGCACATGAAGAGCATGAAGAAAAAATATTTTTTTTTCATACACTATATTAGAGAACATCTTCTCTTAATAAATAACCTGTTACTGATCCTCTTTCTACTAAAAAATTCAATATTTCAAGAACATCGTTTTTTATTTGGTAGGTCGTTTTGATTTTTTGACGATTAGTAATAATAAATCGTCTCATAATTGTTTCTATATAATAAATAGTATTTATCTCTAATTTTTTCGAAATCAA
>JAFGMP010000359.1 GCA_016927495.1 Candidatus Latescibacterota bacterium
GAAAGGTGATTCGGGTCAGCTTTACGCAGCACTTTAAGCTGGTCCGAAAGCAGTTGAAATGTGGATTCAGGATATGGTTCATCACCGAGATGATATCCCCAAACAGCATCATCATTTTTCAATTTTGCTGCCAGTTCCGGAGTTGGATGAGAGATAAGCGCCTTTAAACCGTTTTTACGGCATGCATCGAGTTCATTTGCTTCCCATACTACGACATTGAAGTGGGAATTTGCTAACGCTTCAGCCTTAACATCGATATTATCAATTTCAGGTACACCCCATAAGGTTATCAAAAATTCTTCCATCTCCCATGCAGCAGATGGAGTAACCAGAATCATATTAATAATTATCACTTTTACTAAAACTCGCAGCATAATCACTCTCCGCATATTGAAAATATTATGAAAAATTTATACAACTTGACCGTTCTTGGCGTTTCTTTAATTTACCCGTAACAGTTCTCCATCGCCCGGTGCAAGTAAAAATTCGACACTTTGATATGGAGGTAAATAACTGTTTATATTTCGCAGGTGCACGAGACGGTCGTGGGCGCGAGTCGGAACACCAAGAAACTTCTCAAGACTTTCAGGATCATATGCATTTTTAAAATCCTGCACTTCTTTAATTTCCAGCGGCTGCCACAGGCCGGTATGTTTATCAAACATTTCAACAGTTTTAATTTTTCGCTGAAAACGTAAAATTGCCCGTGATCCATGCTGCACACACCTGTTTGTAATCATTATAAAATCATTTTTATCATTATTTTGAAACAATCCGACAACAAGATTATCTCCTTCGGGAACAACCCAATGCTGTGGATATGTTTCTCTTGTGCTTCTCGGTAACGGTTTTGTGTGAAATACATTTTGAGAATACAGTTTAATGAGAACAGGACCGAGCAGTTCCAACTCCCGATTGATTGAAGCAACATGTCTGCCGCATTCATTTAATTCCGCAGATTCCTTTTCAAATAATAATCGTCCGTGAAACCATTGAATACCTTTTACTCCATAGGCAAGACTGGTATAAACACTCTGCCGAACCTTCGGATTACTGTCGGAAGGCAACGGTACATTTTTATAACGATCATCATGTTTATTCGCAGTAACCTCAACCCAGCATATTAAGGGTATTCCAGCTTTGAACGCAGCTTCACGGTGTTGTTCGAGACGTGCAAAATATCCCGTATCCCCTTCCCACCACTTTTGATAATCACCATACCACCACTGATAATAATCATAACTAAGAAAGTCAGGTTTAACCATATCTATAAATTCCCTAATATGTTCTCCTGACCGGGCAAAAAGATTAATATAGACAGGATGATTCGGATCGGCATCCCTGAAAGCTTTCACCTGTCGGGCTAATTCAGGAAACAAATCTGTTTCGGGTTCATCGACAAGATGATATCCCCAAACCATATTATCATTCTTTAGTTTTGAAGCTATTTCCGGAGTAGCGCCGTCGACAATTGCTTTTATTCCATACTTAAGGCATATATCCAGCTTTCCCACATCAAACATAGCGGTATTAAAGCCTGCATTTTTAAGAGCCTGAATCTTTGCATTGTCGTCTTTGATTTCAGGACCACCCCATGTTGATAACATAAATTCATTCAATTCCCATCCTCCGGCAACAGGGACTACTATCAGAATCAACAATATCGCCGTAAATAAAACTTTGCCCATAAACAACCTTCCTTGAAAAGTTAAAATAAACCAGGAAATTATTAGCAAGAGTACTTTATCCTGAATCCGATACTATTCAAGTGAAACGTAGAAACTTTCAATTTCCTCTTTCATATCAACTAACTTGATAAAGATTTTATTGAAAGTATTCTCAATTTTTTTGGGGGTTGTCCCAAGAATAGCAATTGTGGTGTTTGAAGGTTTTATTAGAATTGTATCACCAGGATTTCCTATTTGTGCTTTTCGACACATATAGTCGCCAAGATTTATGATTCGCGCAAGTATCTGGCTGCCTTTTGTGATTTCCATAGGATCATGGTGGTACAGTATTGCCGTGGATATATCATCGGGAAGGTTCCATATATCACAGAGAATTTTTCCTATCATGGTGTGATCGATATTCAATACC
This sequence comes from Candidatus Latescibacterota bacterium, assembly GCA_016927495.1. GTDB lineage: Bacteria > Latescibacterota > Latescibacteria > Latescibacterales > Latescibacteraceae > JAFGMP01. The sequence continues at coordinate 2,098 of JAFGMP010000359.1, forward strand.
TTGCGTTCTGCAAGTAATATTCGGCAATGTTTCCTTTCTGCTAAATGGATAATTGTGCTATAACGTTCCGGGAAAGACAGGACAAGCAGAATTTTTCCTATATCATGCAGCAGACCCACGGTATAAGCCTTATCAGATTCTTCTGTCCTAATTTCTTCTGCTATTAGCTGAGAAGCTTTTGCAGTACCGACTGAGTGAATCCAAAGACCTAACCTGTCAACATCTGAAACCAGATCCTGGTCGAAAAGATGATGAACAACTGAAGCTGTTATCGCAATTTCTTTAATAGTATCAAAACCTAATATTACAACTGCTCTCTGCAGAGTGTTTATTGTGCTCGATGCCGCATAATACGCTGAATTTGAAACCTGCAGAATCTTTGCGGCAAGAGGAGGATCTCGCTCAATAACTTCAGTTAAATCAGATGCATTAGAGGATGAATCGGATATTGTTTTTATAATTTCACCTATAATACCTGAAGATGTGGGTAAATTAGATGATATCATGTATTTAATTTCATCTATAAATCCGGGAGACATACAAATTATTTCCTTCTTTAATTACGTTAGTCAAGACCTTGATTTCTGAATAATAATACAAATTTTTTAAAAAATTCATTGTCAAACTCATTTTTCATTTCTTCTCTCATAATTTCAAGAGCCCTGTAAGACGATTGAGCGTCGCGAAAAGGACGGTAAGCCGACAGTGCGTCAAAAGCATCGGCAATCGAACAAATTTTGCTGTAAGTGTGTATCTGGTCACGATTCAATCCTGCAGGATATCCTGTACCATTATGACGTTCATGATGCTGTAACACTATCACTTCACTTTCGGGTGTCAATAAATTGTACTTTTTTAGAAGATCATACCCAAATTGCGGATGTTTTTTCATGATTACCCATTCTTGTTCGGTTAATGGGCTATTTTTTTGATAAATTTCTTTAGGAATTGTATACTTACCAATATCATGAAGGAAAAAACCGGTAAATACTTCAGTTAGGTTGTGTTCTTCAGGATTTAACATCTCCTTAGCTAAACCCATTCCGAAAATACCAACATTTACAGGATGATTATATTCATGATACTGGTTTGATGTCAACATTATCAAATGCTTTACCGAATCATCGTTTTTTAAAACAAATTCTGTAATCGGTTTAATTGCCTTTTTGTATCGCAATGCTGTTGCAGCATTAACATTTTGAAACAGATTCATAGCAATTGTCGTGATAGTTCCATGAGCAATAAAAGCTTTTTCTTTATTACCAATAAAAGGATCGTTTAATACCTCCGAGAATATATTTTCCAAATAGAAAAAATAATTATTCGCATCACTCTTTTTCACAAATAATTCTGATAATGAGTTGATAAATATAAAATTATGAAAATGTGCCGTATAGGCCGTATCTTTGGAGTGAAATTGAGCATACTCCCCATCAATATTCCTTATGTAAACATCAAACGGTATTGTAGAATCAATTCTGAGTACCTGAGGATGAATTTTGAAATAGGTTTGCTCCATAATAATTTGCTTTCATTTCAAAAATTCTATAAATCAAGTTATGCTGATTTGATAGCCTGATTACTAAATAAAATAACAAACTGATTAAAAAAATACGGATCAAATTCCTGAAACATCTCTTCTTTCATTACTTTTAATGCCTCAAAACATGAATGAGCCCTTTTGTATGGCCGTTTTGCAGTAAGCGCATCAAATACATCGGCGATACAGCATACTTTACTATATATATGTATTTTATCACCACTAATACCTTTCGGATATCCATTTCCACTCTGACGTTCATGATGCTCTAAAACTATTACTTTTGCTTCAGGAGTCAATTTATTGAATTTCATCAGAATTTCATATCCCTTTTGCGGGTGATTTTTCATAATGCTCCATTCATTTTCAGTAAGCGGTCCCGGTTTGGTGAGAATTGAGAGCGGGATGTCACATTTACCAATATCATGGAGAAAGAAGCCGGAAGCAATTTCTTTCATATTATGTTCCGGATCATCTACAAATAATACTTTTGCAAGTCCGATTGCAAAAATTCCTACATTTACCGAATGTGTATATGTCGTAAAGTCATAAGAAGTCAATCGTATCATATTTTTTAGCGCTTCTTCCTCGTCAAGGACAAAATCCATGGTTGTCGATATAGTTTTCTTATAACGTGATATGGTACTTGCCTGAGGATTGTCAAACAGGGACTGTGCAATATTCGAAATCGAAAGATGAGCAAATTCGGCTTTCTTACCTGTGGGAATATGTGGGTCCTTTAAATAATCCTGTAGATTTTCTTCGATGTATTGATGATATAATTCCTTATCTGTAGCCCGTATATAAACTTGTTCAATTTTATTTGCAATAAGTTTATTACGGACTTCTCCGGTAAACCTGTCTCCGCCAGAATGATACAATATCATGAATTCTTTTTTGTTTTTATGACTTTTTATAAAAATATCAAAAGATCCGATAGTATCGATTCTAAATGAGTTAAGACTTACCGGTAAAAAAGAATTTATATATTCGCTTATCATAGTTTAAATCCCGGATTATTATATAATTTCTACAAAAGACCCTTTGTGCTGTGCTGGCCTTTAACCCGACTGTCAAACCCAATAGCAGAGGCAAGAGCACGAGTTACCGCTTTGAAAATCGCTTCAATATCATGGTGCCCGTTGGATGATTTTAGCAGGTCGATATGAAGATTCATTCGTGCATTATCAACAAAAGCTTTGAAAAATTCGGGTACCAACTCGATATCGAATATCCCGATTTTTTCAACTTTTGGTATCGCATTATAATCAAGAGCTATTCGACCCGATAAATCGACGACCGCACGGGCAAGAGCATATTCCATCGGAACATAAGCATATCCGTAACGGGCAATTCCGCTTTTATCACCAAGCGCATCATAAAATGCAAGTCCGAGTGTAATTCCAACATCCTCAACCGAATGATGGAAATCCACCTCGGTATCACCTTCACATTTTACCGTAAGGTCGAAAAAACCATGCCGTGCAAACAGCGTCAGCATATGGTCAAAAAAACCGATGCCGGTTTCAATCTGTGATTCACCGGTCCCATCGAGATTTAGAGTTATTGATACGGATGTTTCTTTAGTTTTTCGTTCACGGCTTGCAGTTCGTGCCATTTTATTCTCCGGATAAATAAAAATTCAAAATGATAATCATTATAATTCAAAGCATCTTCAAAATCATGACATTATTATAGAAGCGCAAGTCATCATTTTGAAATATTGTGAGCAAACACCTATTGAATAATTCATATACAAAAAGTATATTTATACCATACACATTTATATGAATATGCTTTATTTACGAGCATTTGTCAAAATTAATTTGGAAAAATTTCTATTTGAAGATAAAGGTTGGATATGTTATACCGAAATGCAGTTTTTTGTTTATAAAATTGTATTTTGCGGGGGCATTGATTTAATGGCCTCTATAATATTTTTATCCCATCCAAAATCCTTTTCTATGGGAAACACCCAAAACCGATTGGCAATTCGGGCAATAATAAATGTACCGTTTACCCAAAAAACCTGATATAACTTGACTCAGGACTTTATGTAATTCAGTCTTACAAAAAGGGCATTTTGGTGAAATATCATTCCGCTCTTCGATTGAAATCATTTCTTCCTCCCGGTTAAACAGATAAAATCAGATCGTTTCTTTTCTAAAATATATACCAGCAATAATTCAGTTTTATTCACAAAAAAATTAAAAATGAACTATCCAACACCACGCTTCGGAAAGTTAAACCCAAAAGATTAAAATTATATACAGAAGGATAATAAAATCGAAGTATTAATGTGGAAATTAAACTTGATTATTGCTCGATTGCTTTAATAATCTGTTTTACAATTTTTGGATGAAGATTTTTTCCTGGATGAAACGGCAGAACCTGTCGATTATAATCTTTCAGGTAAATTCGATGACAACCTTTTGTTCGGGCTAAAGTATAACCGGCTTTTAATAGAAGTTTTTCAGCTTCGACAGCTGTCATTCGTGGAAGTTTAGACAACGGTTACCTCAACTGAGGTTGTATATACTTCAAGGCTTAAATATATTTTTCGCTCATCTTCTGACAATGTCTCAAGATACAGTTCTATTGCTTCTTTAACATTTGACACAACGTCTTCAAACGTATCGCCCTGTGTATGACACCCTTCCAAATCCGGACAAAATGCGAAGTATCCGTGTTCATCTTTTTCAATTACAACACCGACTTTATAGACCACACAATACTCCTTTTCGACGTATATAAAAAACAGATTTTATATATATTCAATTCCATTATAATATGTATTAATCGTTTGTTGAAGTCAAAATATTTGTATAGCTAAGAATTTCAGTTTAAGAAGTGTTTTTAAACTGCCAAATTTAATTGGATAATATTTTAGAAAATTATATTTATATTTAATTCGTCTTTTTTGACACATCCTTAATAAATTCCAGTATGCAATGTCTTACCAGACTCTGAAAAAAAGAACCGTAAGGTAATTTTTTGTTCCCTGAAAATTTACGATTATCAGAAATCATATCAGTAAAAGAATCAGTATGAAATTTATTACCGCCTTTGATAGGTCTGCTTAAATACATCGTTTCTCCACTATGAAGATAACTTGAACGACTATCATATATATTACTCAGAACTTTTGGTAAGTCACTTTTTTTTATTCTGGTATGTTTTGATTTATAATTACCGCCTCTGAAGAATCCTTTTGAGTAATGTTCAATGAATCGATTAAATCTAAGTTTAGATTTCCTTAAATCAAATATTTTTTTCAATTGTTGTTCTTCGTCATTTGATAAAACTTCTGGCTTAATAATATCTTCAAATTCCTTTCCATATAAAATATCATCCCTCGCAATAAGTTCTCTACATTGATTGCAATTATTGATTGCTTCTATAGCAGATACCAATCTGATAAACACCATCTCTTCGTCAATACCAAATTCCTGCAAAGCTCTCGCATAATGATAACATGCTAAAATAATATTTTGTTGATACTTTGTATCAATATGTGTTATTTGCTCTAAAAATTCAGGGAGACCAACCGCAAAATTTCTATTTTTATTTGTACAATTTTGTGGATCAAAATATGGCTGGCATGTTCTGTATAGAGGATTGTATTCAACTTTTTGTTTTAGGCCTGTTGAGGTTAAATCACCCCAAAATGCAGATAATAAAAAGAACCTCGACTGAAAAAATAAGGAGAACAAAGCAACAAGTTCACCAGGTATACCATCTTTGAAAAAATATCCTTTTGAGAATTTTTTAACAGAAAAATTTGGAACTGAAGATTCCGCAAACTTTATTTTAAGTATATATTTATAAAGCCCTATCTTATTTCGATCAAAAGTTGCTAAACCACATAAGATTGAACTGTTTTTAAAATTGAGTATCCCTGGGATATAAGTTTCTGATGCTATTTCATATTCAACATCCCAATTCTTAAATTTTTTGTTTTGGAGTTTTTTGATATTACGAATCCACCCCATACGATTGTCATTTGATTGAGTCATTTTGGCATACTTTAATAAATTAATTATAAAATCACAATTTCTTTGTTTCTTTGTGCCTTTGTGGTAATATTGTTTTCCTTATGATCACTTATTCTGAAGTTTCCAGTTCCCCCATAATCCGTACAAGCGATGTAATAAACCGCCTGTTGTCATCAGGGATTGATACCGACACTCTCAGCGCTTTACTGAGCATGGGATATGATGAAACATTTCTGACAAGTAGGCCGTCTTTGAGGAGTTCCCGAAATATTATTTCTGGATCATAAGGCGTTTCGAAAATCATGAAATTTGATCTGCTGGGATAAACGGTTACGCCGTTTATCGTGTTCATGGCAGTATACAGCGCTTCTCTTTCGGCAATCAGTTCATCGATTTTACCCGAAAGGATATCACGGTTTTGCAGAAGTTTGATTGCAGCAGCAATGGAGAAAAAATTTATATTGTAGGGTAGTTTCGCTTTATTTACCTCACGGGCCAGCGCCGGATTCATAAGTCCATATCCAACTCTGAGACCCGCAAGCGAGAAAGCTTTCGAGAAGGTTCTGAAAACAATCAGATTTTCATATGTGCCAAGCAAACCGGCGACCGTCTCCTTACTGAATTCATAATATGCCTCATCCACTATTACCACCGTACCGGGATTCTGTTCGAGTAGCCGGACAAGCCTGTCTTGGGGATACATACACCCTGTGGGATTATTGGGCGAGCACAATATGATTACATCACCGCTATCGGCCATTTCCGCTTCGATGGCATCGCAGTCGAATGTCAGATCGGACTTAAGCGGCACCTCCTGAACGGTTCCTCCGAGTACGGTACCTATGAGTTTATAAACGGTAAATGTGGGTGACGGAAGAATTAATTTTCTTCCCGGATACAGTATTATTTCAAGAACGCACTGAATGATTTCGTTCGATCCGTTTCCTGCGAGAATACCCTCAGGATTCCAGCCGGTATAAGCTGCCAGTTCTTCACGAAGCTCCACCGGATCAAACGGCGGATACCGTGACCAACTGCGCTCCAAAGCAAAATCGAGTATTTCACGTTTGATCTGTTCGGGGACATCATACGGATTCTCGTTCTGATTGATCTTTATTTCATAATCGTATTCCCTGAGGGTATATGAATTAATTGACCGTACCTCAGGTTTAACTTTATCCAAAATTGAATATTTCCCCATTACCGTTTCCTGCATCTTATTTTTACCGCCTCCGCATGAGCATCAAATCCTTCGGCCCGCGAAAGAATTTCAACTTTATCACAGCATTTTTTTACAGCTTTCTCGGTGTACTCGACCACATTGGAACATTTCTGAAAATCGTAGACTCCAAGCGGAGAAGCATAACGGGCTGCACCTGATGTCGGCAATACATGGTTCGGTCCGGCATAATAATCTGAAATCGGTTCAGGTGAGTAAGCGCCGAGAAAAATCGCACCGGCATTGGTTATTTTATCGAGAAGCTTGTGTGTATCATTGACTATCAGTTCGAGATGTTCCGGAGCGATACGGTTAACCATAGCGACGGCTTCATCAAGATTTTTTACGATGACAAGCGCATTGGCATCGAGCACCCTTTTTGCCGTAACGGAATGTTCGAGTTTTTCAACCTGAATCATGAGTTCCTGCCGTACAGCCTGTGCAATATCCTTTGATGTTGTAAGAAGCAGCGCCATTTCCATACCGCTTCCATGTTCAGCCTGACTCAACAGATCTGCGGCAACAAAAGCCGGATCGGCGCTTTCGTCGGCAACAACCACGATCTCCGAGGGTCCCGCAACCATATCGATGTCAACCTGGCCGTAAACCTGTCTTTTGGCAAGCGCCACATACATATTTCCGGGTCCGACGATTTTGTCTACCGGTTTTATACTGTCCGTACCGTATGCCAGCGCAGCAATTGCCTGAGCACCACCGACGGTATATACCTCAATGATATTAAGCTCATAAAGCGCTGCAGCCACATGAGCATTGTCTCTGAACTGCCCCGGTGGTGTAACAACGACAATCCTTTTAACTCCTGCCACCTGTGCTGGTACCGCATTCATAACAATACTCGATGGATAAGCGCCTGCTCCACCCGGAACGTAAAGGCCGACAGAAGGTATCGGAGTAAACCGCAGACCGAGCCGTACACCATCATCTCCATCCATAAAGTACGATTCACGCAACTGTTTTTGATGAAAACGGCGAACGTTTTCAATTGCCTCACGGAGTGCTGCCAGAAATGCTTCACTGACACCGTCATGCAGTTCCTTTAACTCCACCCATGATATTTTCTCGATGGAATCCAGTTCGATCCTGTCGAAACGCTGCGTATACTCGATCACAGCTTCATCACCCCGTGCCCTGACATTTTCGATAATGTCTCTAACAGACTGCTCTAAAGCTGGATCAAATGTCAGTTCTCGTGATAAAATTGATGAATACTGCTTTTCCGATTCAAGTTCATCAGATGTAATAATCGGGATCATTTATTTTTTCCGTATAACAAGTATAAATTATGAGTTTAATCAACTTCATTTCAGTAGATAACTTTATTTAACGGATACTCAATAAAACCCTCTGCTCCGGCTTTTTTAAGTACCGGGATCAGTTCACGGACTTTCGGCTCATCGATCACCACTTCGAGCGCAAGCCAGCCTTCATCCTTGAGATGTGAAATTGTCGGATTGTGCAAACTTGGTAACAATGCCGAAATCTCATCCAGTTTCCCCGCCGGTAAATTCATTTTCAGACCGACTTTAAATTCCGCATTAAGAGCGCCCTGCAAAAGAAGCGCAATATTATCTATTTTTTCACGTTTCCAGGGATCCTCGCTGGCTTTTTTATTCATTACAAGTACGGTGGTAGATTCGAGAATTGTAGCGATTATCCTCAATTTATTAGCTCTGAGCGACGATCCGGTTACTGTAACATCGACAATAGCGTCGGCAAGTTTCGGGGGCTTGACTTCTGTGGCGCCCCAACTGAACTCAAACCTGGCATCGATTCCGTGTTCATTGAAATACCGTTTGGAAAAATTTACAAGTTCGGTGGCAATACGTTTTCCGGCAAGTTGTTTGATATCAGTAATGTCCGAGTCTTCAGGGACAGCTACAACCCAGCGTACGGGAACAAAACCGCCACGTGCATATAAGAGTTGCGCAATCTCAACCACATCGGAATCATATTCCCTGACCCAATCCTGCCCTGTAATACCGGCGTCAAGAACTCCGTCTTCCACATAATGAGCCATTTCCTGCGCTCTGATGAGTAATCCCTCTATTTCGGGATCGTCGATCGATGGAATATATGATCGTTCTCCAAGCCGTATGCGGTAACCGGCTTTTTTGAAAATATCGAATGTAGGTTCCTGGAGACTTCCTTTCGGCAGCCCCAGTTTTAATGTATTCATTATTTAAACACTCCTATGACCATCAATGCTGATTATTATTCAAAGATATAACGGTCTTTATATCTTTGTCGTGTGTCGGCCATTGAACTATATGATTTATTCAAGAGCCTGCACACCCGATTCGAACCGGTCCATGGCTGTTTCTATGTTTTTCATCGAGGTGGCATACGATATACGTACAAAATTATCTGCTCCGAAACCGATACCGGGCACAATAGCTATATTCTTTGATTCAAGCATATATTCACAGAAAGCAAATGAGCCATTGATGACTTTCCCTTTATACTTTTTGCCATACAGAGCCGAAACATCCGGAAACGCATAAAAAGCACCTTCAGGCTTAATACATTTTACATTATCAATGGCATTAAGTCTGTTGACAATATACTCTCTGCGCTTTACATACTCTTCTTTCATTGCTGCAATAGAATCTTCAGGACCATTCAGCGCGGCGATCGAGGCTTTCTGAGCGATCGAATTCGGATTCGATGTCTCCTGGCTCTGGAGCGTTCCCATCGCCTTTATTATCTCCTCCGGCCCTGCTGTATACCCAATTCGCCAGCCTGTCATAGCATAAGCCTTCGAAACTCCGTTTATAGTAATCGTCCGGTTGAAGATTTCTTTATCAAATGATCCGATCGATACGTGCTTCACATTGTCATATACAAGCTTTTCGTAAATTTCATCCGAGATGACATATATACCCGCATCGACAATTACCTCGGCCAGCGCCCTGAGTTCTTCTTCAGTATAGGCCATGCCTGTCGGATTCGAAGGCGAGTTTAAAATGATCAGTTTCGTCTTGGGTGTGATAGCATTTTTAACCTGATCTGCAGTGACTTTTAAATCCGTTTCCGGAGATCCTTCGATTATAACCGGAGTTCCCCCGGCAATTTTTGCCATTTCCGGGTATGACACCCAGTAAGGAGCAGGTATTATTACTTCTTCGCCCGGGCATGTCAGACAATAAATCGCCAGAAAAACACTATGTTTGGCGCCGCAGTTTATTGATATTTGCGTAGGTTTATACTCAAGTCCGTTGTCACGGCGGAATTTATCACACACGGCTTTTTTCAGTTCGGGTATTCCTGTCGCAGGAGTATAATGAGTAAAACCGTCATTAATCGCCTGAATAGCGGCATCACATATGTGTCTCGGAGTATTAAAATCCGGTTCACCGACACTCAATGATATCACATCGATACCTTTTGCTTTCATGGCCTTTGCCCTGGCGTCAATTTCAAGAGTAATAGAGGGCTCGATTTTTGTCACATTCGGCGAAAGAAACATATTTAAACTCCTTATAAAACAATAATTTATGAAAACTGCCAGTTTATCAATAAGTTCAACTCACGGTTTGAGCCGGTAGCACGTCCACCAATAAAACAATAGTAAAATAAGTTACTTCGTCAGGTTGTGTATTCGGCGTTGATTTTTATATACTCATATGATAAATCCGAAGTATAAATCGTTGCCTCGGCATGACCCATGCCAAGATTCAAGGTCACGGTTATTTCGCTGCCCGACATTTCTTCCCGTAACTTCTTCTCATCCATCGGAAGTACCCTGCCGATCTCAAATAACGTGACTCCGTTTATTGAAATAGTGATATGGTTCTCATCGATGGGGACACCTGAATATCCTGCGGCACATATAATTCTCCCCCAGTTGGGATCGCTGCCAAAACAAGCTGTTTTAAATAGCGCAGAATTTGCCACAGCCATACCTGCCCTTATCGCATCATCTTTGCCTGCCGCTCCGGTTACCTGAATCGTAATAAACCGTGTCGCACCCTCACCATCCTTAATAAGCGCTTTTGCCATTCTGAGACATACCTCGGACAATCCATCCGCAAACGTGTCAAAATGTCTCGAACGGCTTTTTAATAATGCATTTCCCGCTTTTCCGTTTGCCAGCATCAAAACGGTATCGCTCGTCGACATGTCACCATCAACTGTTATACAATTGAAACTTTTATCTACCGCTATTTTAAGCGCTTTTCTTAAAGCTTTCTGGCTAATCGAGATATCGGAGGTAATAAAACAAAACATTGTCGCCATGTCGGGATTTATCATACCCGAACCTTTTGCAATGGCACCGATTTTAACCGGAACGCCTTCTATATCGATTTCAACGGCGGTTTCTTTGGGAACGGTATCGGTTGTCATTATTGCTCTGGCTGCCATATTGCTACCCTCGTTAGAAAGGTTCTTAATCGCCTGAGGAATTCCTCTCAAAACCTTTTCAATAGGGAATGGCCGTCCGATTACACCGGTTGAGGCAACAAGCACCTCGGTAGAATCACAACCGATGAGGCGGGCTGTTTCACCTGTCATGGCAACTGCCGCTTCAAGACCATCTTCACCGTTACATACATTAGCATTACCGCTGTTTGCAATTATGGCACGGGCGCTCCCCTTTTTCACATTTTCACGGCTAACAAGTACCGGAGCGCCTTTAATACGATTTGATGTAAACATACCGGCACATGATGCCGGTACATCAGAAAGGATGACGGTAAGATCAGGCCTTCCCGGCTTTTTAATACTGCATTCAGCAACGCCTGCCCTGAAACCTTCAGGTGCAGTAATCCCCCCGGTAATGTCTTTCACACGTAACTCCTCATATATATGGAAATCAAAAAAGACATCTTTTTATATTTCGCACAGCCTGATTGATTCTGTGTTCATTTTCGACAAGGGAAATTCGTATATAGCCCTCACCAAGTCCACCGAATGCCACACCCGGTGACACCACAACTTCAGCCTCACGCAGCAGTTTCATTGAAAATTCAAGCGATCCCATATCCCGGTATTTTGCCGGAATCTGGCACCATAAATACATCGTCGCTTTGGGTCGGGGTATATTCCATCCGGCCTTTACCAATCCGTCAACAAAAGTATCACGGCGTTTTTGGTATATTGCCACCGTTTCCCTGACATTTTTTGCAGGTCCATCAAGAGCAGCTATGGCAGACACCTGAATAGGTGTGAAAATACCATAATCAAAATATCCTTTAATGCTGTAAAGATCCTTAATAACGTTGCTGTTTCCCACACAGAAACCAACGCGCCAGCCGGCCATGCTGTATACTTTTGACATGGTGGTAAACTCAACCGCAATATCCTTTGCGCCGGGTATCTGAAAAATACTCGGAGGCTCATATCCGTCAAAACCCATCTGGGCATATGCAAAATCATGGACTATTATTGTGTCAGTCCTTCTCGCAAAATCAACAACCTCACCCCAGAAATTAAGATCGACGGTAGCTGTGGTAGGATTGTGCGGAAAGGATAGAACCATAAGTTTGGGTTTTGGCCACACCTCTCTGACAATATCTTCCATGGCGGGTACAAAACCCATCTTTTCCGAAAGCGGTATGGAAATAACATTCCCTCCGGCAATCACCACACTGTAAATATGCACCGGGAAAGTCGGATTTGTTACCAGTACCGAATCACCGGGATCAAGAAGCGATAACATAAGATGGGAAAGCCCCTCTTTCGATCCGAGAAGAGCTATAGCCTCACTTTCCCAATCGAGATCGACATCATAAAGCCGCTTATACGTCCTGCAGATAGCTTTCCGAAGGTTTGGAATACCCCGTGATGCAGAATATCGGTGTGTTTTTGGATCACTGATAACTTCACCCAGTTTATCAACTATAAAATCAGACGTGGGTATATTGGGATTTCCCATCCCCAGGTCAATAATGTCCACACCGTCCTGACGCATTTTCAACTTCAAATCGTTGAGCTTCCCGAACAGGTATGGCGGCAGTTTTTCCAATCGTGCCGTACGCGTGTGTATTCTACTCATTTGCTGTATGTTCGACCTTTCTTTTATCCAAAACAAGCTTATAGGTAAGACTGTCAACCAGCGCTATATACGATGCATCGATAATATTTTCAGAAACACCAACGGTTCCCCAAACATCAACCCCATCAGAGGATTCGATAAGCACCCGAACTTTTGCTTCCGTTCCTTCATCGGACTCCAAAACCCTCACTTTGTAATCTTCAAGATGTACCGATGAAATTTTCGGATAAAACCTGTTGAGCGCTTTTCTGAGAGCGCCATTAAGTGCATCGACAGGGCCGTCACCCTCCGAAGCTGTGTGTTCTTCCGCACCGTCCACCATGAGCTTTATTGTCGCTTCACTCACCATGGAGCCTTCCTTGCGTTTGTCAGTTATCACACGGAATCCTCCAATCGAAAACGGTGATTTATAATCATCGATGACACGCGCTGCCAGAAGTTCGAATGAACCCTGGGCAGCTTCATACTGATAACCCTCATGTTCTTTTTTCTTTAATTCGGTCAGTACAGCTTTGACACGTGGTCCTTTCTTATCGAGATCGGGATATATTTTTTTCAGTTTTGCCAGCACCGTCGCGCTTCCGGACTGTTCCGATAACAAAAATCGGCGCTGATTACCGACAATCTGAGGATCGATATGCTCGAAAGTACGTGCATTCTTGATAACACCATCGATATGAGCGCCGCCTTTATGAGCAAATGCGCTCTCGCCAACATAAGGTTGACGGTGATAATGGTACTCGTTGGCAATCTCAGATACAAAACGGGAAAGACCCATAAGTCCCTTTATCATTTCTGCCTTCATGCATGAAATACCAAGCTTAAATGAGAGGTTCGGTATGGTAGTGCATAAATTGTCATTGCCGCACCTTTCGCCGATACCGTTTATCGTTCCCTGTACCTGCACAGCGCCCTGTATCACTCCGGTAAGCGTATTTGCCGAACTGAGTCCGGCATCGTTATGACAGTGTATACCGAAAATACCATCGATCGTATTACGAACATCGTGGCATATCATTTCGATTTCAAAAGGCGTCATACCTCCGTTCGTATCGCACAGCACAACAATTCCCGCTCCTCCGGATTCTGCTGCCGTCAAAGTTTTCAAAGCATAATCCCTGTCGGCTTTATATCCGTCAAAGAAATGCTCCGCATCGAAAAAAACTTTTCGGCCTTCCGAGACAAGAAATGCAACGGAATCCTCGATTAGTTTTAAATTCTCATCGAGAGATATCCGTAAAACTTCCCTGACATGGAGATCCCAGCTTTTCCCAAAAATGGTGATAACTTCGGTATCAGCATTGAGCAGCGTCAGAAGAATCGAATCTTTTTCAGGAGGGTTCGAAGCACGGCGTGTTGAACCGAAAGCCGTCACTATCGACCGTTTGATCCCGGATGATTTGATACGTTTAAAAAACTCCAGATCTTTCGGATTGGTCGGATTCGGCCATCCACCTTCTATGTAATGGAACCCGGCTTCATCGAGTTTTCCGGCAATCAACAGTTTATCCTCAAGACTGAAACTGATAGCTTCTCCCTGAGAACCGTCACGGAGTGTGGAATCATATATTTCCACCTGTTTCGGCGTGCAAGATAATACGGGAAATTTTATATTTTCAGTCACTGAGAATTCTCCTGTCTGCCTGCTGCAATTGCTTAATTTTTATACATTTCACATTCATAATTTACAATTTTGCAATAGCCCCGACAACGGTGTCGCCGACTTGTGATGTGGTCATGCCCATTTTTCCGGCAGCCATACTTTTCATCTTCGTCGATATAACCTCGATGCAGGCGCGTTCAAGTATATTGGCGGCTTTTTCTTCACCGAACTGGTTCAGCATCATCTGAACGCTGAAAATTGCCGCCATTGGATTGATTTTCCCGGTGCCGGTATATTTAGGCGCACTGCCACCAATGGGCTCATACATCGAAACACCTTCGGGATTCAGATTACCACCCGCAGCTATTCCCATACCACCCTGAATTACCGCGCCGAGATCGGTAATGATATCACCGAACATATTGTCGGTTACGATCACATCAAACCATTCGGGATTTTTTACCATCCACATGCACGTAGCGTCAACATGAGCGTATTCACGTTTGATATCGGGATAATCGGCTTTCCCGATCTCATGGAACGCACGTTCCCATAAATCCCATGCAAATGTCAATACGTTGGTCTTTCCGCAGAGTGTAAGCGTATTGTTTTTATTACGCTTACGGGTGAGTTCAAATGCAAATCTGAGACAGCGTTCCACACCTTTACGAGTATTGACCGATTCCTGTACGGCGACCTCATCCGGAGTACCTTTTTTCATATATCCGCCGGTTCCGACATAAAGGCCTTCAGTATTTTCACGAACAACGACAAAATCGATGTCTTTTGGGCCTTTTCCGGCAAGCGGAGTCTCGACCCCTTCATATAGCTTCACTGGTCGAAGATTGATATACTGGTCAAGCGCAAATCTTAAATGGAGAAGTATACCTTTTTCCAATATTCCGGGTTTAACATCGGGATGTCCGATAGCGCCAAGTAATATTGCATCGAATTTCCTAAGGGTATCAGCCGCATCCTCAGGTAATACTTCACCTGTTGATAGATACCTGTTGCCGCCCCAGTCAAACTCTTCCGTTTCATATGTAAAGCCTACTTTATCCGCGACAGCTTTCAGACATTTCAGTCCTTCGGCTACTACTTCAGGGCCAGTGCCATCACCACCAATAACAGCAATTCTTTTCACTTAAAAAACCTCCATACATGTAATTTATTTTTTTATTGACTGCAAAAGACCACCGGCCTCAGCAATTTCAAACGCAAAATCAGGCAGCGGAATAAATCCGGACGTTTTTCCGGTAGAAATATTTTTTATAATGCCCTCGCGTAAATGAATTTCAAGCTCATCGCCATCTGAAATAACTTTTGATATAACTTTACATTCGACAACCGGAAACCCATTGTTTATGGCATTGCGATAAAAAATTCTGGCAAAACTCTCAGCCACCACACAGGATATTCCCGAACCGCGAATTGCCCATATGGCATGTTCACGTGATGATCCGCAGCCAAAATCGTTTCCCGCTACGATAATGTCGCCGGTTTTAATTTTTTTCACGAAATCAATATCGATATCTTCCATTGCATGGAGGGCGAGCTCCTTTTCGTCGTCGGTTACAAGATAACGTGCCGGAATTATCTCATCGGTATTTATGTGGTCACGCATGTAGACGTGAGCTTTTCCTTGCATCGTTCTATCTCCGTTGAATAAAATCGGTTATAATGATAAATTACTGATGTGGAGATCGAACAGGCGTTTGCTCTCCACATTTTTCTATTGTCTTTTTTTAACATAAAGCCCGGTCGTGCATCGATTACAACATATCTCTCGGATCGGTGATCACTCCGGTCAATGCCGTCGCTGCCGCAGTGGCAGGACTCGCAAGATAAACCTCGCTCCCCGGAGAGCCCATTCTTCCCACAAAGTTACGGTTAGTGGTCGAAACACACCGTTCACCTGCGGCAAGAACACCCATGTATCCGCCAAGGCATGCACCGCATGTCGATGCGGAAACAAAACAGTTTGCGGAACTGAACACTTCCAGCAATCCTTCCTTCAAAGCCTGGCGCCATACATTGGTCGAACCGGGAACAACGATACACCGTGTACCTTTCGCAATTTTTTTACCGCTCAATATGTTAGCCGCAATGCGAAGGTCTTCGATACGTCCGTTGGTACAGGAGCCTATATACACCTGATCTATCTTCACATCACCAGCCTGTTTTGCAGGACGACCGTTAGATGGCAGGTGCGGATAAGCCACCATCGGTTCAAGCTCCGAACAGTCGATCTCGATAATCTCGCTGTATTCGGCATCCGGGTCCGATGTATAAACGGTGAAGTTTTTTTCGGTTCTGCTGCGTACATATTCAAGAGTCTTTTCGTCAGGATTGATGATTCCATTCTTACCGCCGGCTTCAATCGCCATATTGGTCAGCGTAAAGCGGGCTTCGACCGACAATTCATCGACCACAGGACCGTTAAACTCCATAGCTTTGTACAGGGCACCGTCAACACCGATTCGACGAATCACTTCAAGGATGACATCTTTGGAGTAAACACCTTTTCCAAGTGACCCATACAGCACAAATTTCATGGATTCGGGTACTTTAAACCAGAGTTCACCTGAATATATCGCCGCCGCAAGGTCGGTTGATCCGACTCCTGTGGAAAAGGCGCCCAACGCACCATGAGTACAGGTGTGGGAATCGCCGCATATGATAGTTCTGCCAGGTAATACCCATCCATCTTCGGGTAGAACTACATGACATACCCCATTTTCACCGACTTCATAATAATTCTTAAGACCGTGACGCTTTACCCACTCTCTCAGACGTTTGGCAAGTTCGGCGCTTTTTATATCCTTATTGGGCACGAAATGGTCCGGTATAACCACAATTTTATCGGGATCGAACACACTATCCATACCTTTTTCCACAAGCATGCTGATTGCCGGCGGTGTGGTTACATCATGGCACATCACAATGTCCAGCCTCACAGTAACCAGTTCACCAGGCTTTACCGTATCACGTCCCGAATGAGCAGCCAGTATTTTTTCCGTTATTGTCATTCCCATTATATATCTCCATCGAATCATGAATTTTTAAAGTGTGAATGTGAAGACAGGCACATATCCGAGCTACACGGATAGTCTACACGCACAATTTATTTTCCACAATTCTTATTTGGCATTATGATTTTCGTTTCTATGTCTGATTTTATTCAAACCGTCGACATATGCTTTGGCCGAAGCTTCGAGTATGTCAGTCGAAGCGCCGCGCCCGGTAATAACGAATCCGTCATTAACCATCATCCTCAGGGACACTTCCCCCATCGCTTCGGTACCCTCCGTTACTGCCCGAAGCGAATATTCGCCAAGCTTGATGGGAATGTCCACAATTTCATTAATGGCTTTGTATGTCGCATCTACAGGCCCGTCACCCCAGGCAGAAGCCTGTTTGACTTCATTTCCAAGTTTAATTCTGACAGTAGAAGTCGGAATGGTTGATGAACCGCTCGAAATATGAAAATAATCCAGCGTGTAATACTTCGGTGAACTGTGAATTTCATCTTCGATTATTGCGGCAATATCTTCATCGAACACTTCCTTCTTCTTATCGGCAACGATAAGAAAGCGTTCAAATGCCGCATCGAGTTCGCTGTCCGACAGCATATAACCAAGGTCTTCAAGGCGCTTTTTGAATCCGTGTTTACCGGAATGACGCCCTAAAATAATTTTCATATCGGTCAGCCCGATAGACTCCGGAGTCATAATTTCGTATGTCGACCGTTTTTTCAGCAGACCGTCAACATGAATTCCCGACTCATGGGCAAAAGCATTAGCACCTACTATCGCTTTATTCGGTTGTACCCTAATTCCCGACAGGTTGGATACAAGCTGGCTTGTACGGTAAATCTCTTTCGTATTGATACCGGTTGTAAAATCCAGAAAATCTTTCCGTACATCTATCGACATTACAATTTCCTCGAGTGAAGCATTACCTGCCCTTTCACCGAGGCCGTTTACCGCAACCTCAACCTGCCGTGCACCGTTCCTGATTGCCATGAGTGAGTTAGCTACAGCCAGGCCGAGATCATTGTGACAATGGACACTGATGATAGCTTTACTCACATTGGGGACATTTTCCATGATGTCACGAATAAATTCACCAAATTCGGACGGTATCGCATACCCGACAGTATCGGGTATGTTGATTGTTCCAGCACCGGCATCGATGGTTGCGGCAACCACTTCTTTTAGAAATCCGGGATCGCTTCTGAATGCATCCTCACCGCTGAATTCAACATCATTTACCAGGCTTTTCGCGAATTTAACCGCCTCGACAGCCATTTTCAGCACTTCATCAGGCTTTTTATGAAGTTTATATTCCATATGAATCGGTGAAGTCGCAATAAATGTATGAATTCGCGCACGAGTTGCATGTTTGAGCGCTTCATACGCACTTTTGATATCTTTCTCAAGTGTTCGTGCCAGGCCGCAGACAACAGCATTTTTAACCTCGGTGCTGCATGATTCGACTGCCTCGAACTGAACAGGTGATGACACAGGAAATCCGGCCTCTATCACATCGACACCGAGACGCTCCAGTTGCAGCGCTATCTGGACTTTCTCCTTGATGTCTAAGGATGCGCCCGGAGATTGTTCGCCGTCACGAAGAGTCGTATCAAATATAATTATTCTTTTATCATTCATCGCACATACTCCTCAGAAATGCGGTGAGCGTGGACATACTCCCGCAGTTTTTGTGTTACTTTGAATTGTTGCCTTTACAAACACCCTAAGGTCGCTTTCATCAAGGCCTACGGAGCGCATGTCCATTTATCTCACCTCCCAATCCAAGGAAAAGTTGAATTAACATTTCAGACTGTTATTGGTAATATCAGGAGTTTATTATCATTTATATATTAAGAAAGATGCAAACATTACACAATAACAATTAAAGCATAAGTTTTAAATTATAAATATAAAATCATTATTTATGCAGCCAACTCATCATTCCACGGAGTTTTTTTCCGACAGTTTCGATGAGATGCTGTTCGCCATGACGTTTCAATGCATTGTATACAGGCCTGCCTGCCTGGTTTTCGAGAATCCATTCACGGGCAAATTCACCTGACTGAATTTCTGACAGAATAATCCGCATCTCTTCCCGTGTTTCCTCGGTAATGATTCTCTGACCGGTTACCAGATCGCCATATTCTGCAGTATCGCTGATAGAACTTCTCATATTCGCGATGCCGCCTTCATAAATAAGGTCGACGATGAGTTTCACCTCGTGAAGGCATTCGAAATATGCAACTTCCGGTTTGTAGCCGGCATCTACCAGCGTCTCGAATCCGGCTCTGATCAGTTCGGTCAAACCGCCGCAGAGAACAACCTGTTCGCCGAAAAGATCGGTCTCGGTTTCTTCCTCAAACGTTGTCTCGATGATTCCGGCACGACCGGCGCCGATACCGCAGGCATGAGCCAGAGCAAGGTCTTTTGCTTTACCGGACGAATCCTGATATACAGCGATCAGACTCGGAACTCCTCCTCCCTGTTCATATACACGGCGCAGCAAATGGCCGGGACCTTTGGGAGCAACCATGTATACATCGATATCTTTGGGCGGTTTGATCTGCCCGAAGTGAATATTGAATCCATGGGAAAATACAAGTGCTTTACCCGGTTTTAGTCCCTTTTCGATTTCGCTCTTATAAATTCTCGGTTGTAATTCATCAGGTAGGAGAATCTGTACAATGTCAGCCTTTTCCGCCGCTTCAGCAGCGCTCATCGGCTTGAATCCGGCCTCTATTGCGAGCTTGTAATTATCAGTACCTTCCAGCTCTGCAATAATTACGTTGTAACCGGAATCCCTGAGATTCTGTCCCTGGGCATGTCCCTGAGAACCGTAACCCACTATGGCGATTGTTTTGTTCTGAAGCACGCTTCTGTCAGCGTCCTTATCGTAATACATCTGCATGGTGATCCTCCGTCATTTTTGTTATGTTTATTATAGATACTAAATACAGCGCCGTTATTGTTCTTTGCTTTCCCTTTGCATTGCCGCGACACCGGTCCTGGCCACCTCGAGGATTTTAAACGGTTCCATCAGATTGATAAATCCGTTAATTTTTTCCTCAGTACCCGTAATCTGGATAATCAACGATGTATGTCCGATGTGAATTGTTTTGGCACGGAATACATTCGCAATTTCCAGAATTTCCGTTCTTGTTCCCGAATTACAGTTAACCTTGATCAGACAAAGTTCCCGTCGAACCGACTGTTCACGGGGCAGGTCGACAACCTCGATTACATCGACAAGCTTATTCAGTTGTTTCATAACCTGATCGAGGATGCTGTCATCACCTTTTACCACAATAGTCATACGTGAAACCTCAGGATCATTTGTCTCGCCGACAGTCAGACTGTCGATATTATACCCACGGGATGAAAAAAGACCGCTCACCCTGGCAAGAACACCAAATTTATTTTCAACTATAACCGAAATAATATGTCTCAAAATAAACCCTCCATAACTTCGGATAATGCTGCGCCTGGTGCAACCATAGGCCAGACATTTTCCTCGCGGTCAACTATAAAGTCAAGTATCACCGGTCCCTTAATCGAAATTGCCTCTTCGATGGCGCTTCGTACATTTTCGGGTTTATCTACTCGAATACCGTGGGCGCCATATGCTTCGGCAAGTTTTACAAAATCAGGCTGGAGTTCGATATTCGTCGATGAATACCGTTTTCCATAAAACAGTTCCTGCCACTGTCTGACCATACCGAGGAATTTATTATTCAGAATTGCAATATTGACCGGCAATTTCTGCTCGACTGCAGTCGCCATTTCCTGAATATTCATCTGTATGGAACCATCTCCCGCAATATCGAATACTATTGCATCGGGTTTACCCATTTGAGCACCAATCGCAGCAGGAAAACCATATCCCATGGTACCCAGGCCACCCGAGGAAATAAATCTTCGTGGTTTGTCATATGTATAGAACAAAGAAGCCCACATCTGATTCTGTCCAACCTCGGTAGTTATGATAGCGTCACCTTTGGTCGCCTCATAAATTTGCTCGACAACATACTGCGGCTTTATCGTTCCGGATTTTTTATCATAGGTGACCGGATGAGATGTTTTCATTTCATCAATGTAATCATTCCAGCCGTTACGGTCTCTTTTTTTGACAACTTCAAGAAGTTGTTCGAGAATTGCTTTCGCATCTCCAACTACGGCAATATCAACCTTGACATTCTTCGCGATGGCTGCCGGATCGGTGTCGATGTGAATTATTTTTGCATTTGGTGCAAAACCTTCGATTTTTCCGGTAACACGGTCATCGAAACGAGCGCCGATAGCGATGACCAGATCACAATCGGTAAATGCCATGTTAGCAGTGTACGTGCCATGCATACCCGGCATACCAACCCAGAGAGGATGACTCCCGGGAAATCCACCGAGTCCCATAAGTGTCGTGGTAACAGGCGCATTGATACGTTCGGCGAAAGTTACCAGTTCTTTTCCCGCACCGCTGATGATAATCCCTCCCCCGGTATAAATATACGGTTTTTTTGAGGCTTTTATAGCGTCAGCCGCATTTTTTATAACAGAAGGATCTGCGTATTTTACTACTTTGTAGCCTTTGGGAATGCTCGGTTTCTCCGGCCACTCGAAGTCGATCATTCCGGTGCTTACATCTTTCGGGAGATCAACAAGAACCGGCCCGGGCCTTCCTGTGGATGCAATATAGAATGCCTCACTGATAATATCGACCATTTTGCTCGTATCACTGATTAGGAAGTTATGCTTTGTTATTGGCCGGGTTATTCCGGTAATATCAGCTTCCTGAAAAGCGTCGGTTCCGATAAGAGACATGGGCACCTGTCCGGTAAATGCAACCATAGGAATCGAATCCATATAGGCTGTGGCTATACCGGTTACAAGATTTGTCGCACCGGGACCGGATGTAGCGAGACAAACTCCGGTTTTCCCTGTGGCACGGGCGTATCCATCCGCTGCATGAGCCGCTCCCTGCTCATGACGAGTTAGTACAAACCGGATATCCTTTGCATCATACAGCTTATCAAATATAGGAATAACAACTCCTCCGGGATATCCGAAAAGGACTTCGACCTTCTCCTTTCTCAAACATTCTATAAATATATCTGAACCGGTTAATTTCATAATTTTTTTCCTCAGTCTGTTTTAAATACTGCTCCTGTCGCCGCTGAAGTGACAAGTTTGGCATATCGTGCAAGATACCCGGTTTTGACTTTCGGTTCAGGCGGCGTCCAGGAATCCATACGTGATTTCATTTCATCCTTACTTATAAGAATATCAAGCTTACGGTTGGGGATGTCTATCAGAATCTCATCCCCATCGCGTACAATACACAGCGGGCCGCCCTCCATTGCTTCAGGCGAAACATGGCCAATGCACGGGCCGCGCGTTCCACCGCTGAATCTTCCATCGGTAATCAATGCCACCGATTCGCTCAGTCCCATGCCGGTGATAGCGGCTGTACCCTGCAGCATCTCACGCATTCCGGGACCGCCTTTCGGACCTTCGTATCTTACTACGACGACATCGCCGGGTTGTATCTTTTTACCAAAAATTGCCACAAGTGACTCTTCTTCAGAATCAAAAACACGAGCCTTACCTTTAAATGTCATTATCTTTTCCGAAACCGCACTTTGTTTAACCACCGAACCATCGGGAGCGAGAGAACCTTTCAGTATGGCTATACCTCCTTCGGCATGGTACGGATGATCCATATCCTTTATGACATCAGTATCGACAACCACAAATTTTTTCTGAATTTCTTTTGTGGATATACCAGTCACCGTCGGATTATCAATCAGTTTGTCACCAAGTACATTCATTACCGCCGGAATACCCCCGGCATATTCGAGGTCTTCCATGAAATATTCTCCACCGGGCCGTATCGAAGTAATATGCGGTGTGTCTTTCGATAACTTGTCAAACAGGTCGAGTGGCAAATCGATACCCGCTTCATGCGCTATCGCCGGTAAATGCAGCACCGTATTGGTTGAACCGCCGAGGGCCATGTCGATACGTATGGAGTTTTCAAATGCCGCTGTTGTCATGATATCCAGCGGTTTAATGTTATCTCTGACCAGTTCACACACACGAATACCTGACCGATATGCTATCCGCCGCTTTTTCGCGAAACCCGCAAGCCCGGTTGCGCAACCCACAAGTGACATACCCATGGTTTCGGTAATACAGGCCATGGTATTGGCAGTATACAGCCCCTGGCAAGACCCCTGACCGGGACATGCTTCAAGTTCGAGACAGGTCAGTTCATATTCATCTATAATACCCTCGCGGTATCTACCGATCGCTTCAAAGGTATCGCGTACCAGCGAGAGACGGGTTTTATTTCTCATTCCCGAATGCATAGGTCCGGCAGTCACAACAATCGCCGGTATATTAAGACGTGCTGCCGCCATGAGCATTCCGGGGGTAATTTTATCACAATTTGTCAACAGAACAACCCCATCGAGCTTGTGCGCCATCATTACACATTCTACCGCATCGGCGATAAGCTCACGGGTACACAGGCTGTATTTCATGCCGCTGTGCCCCATGGCAATCCCGTCGCAAACGGCCGGAATACCGAAAATAAATGCACTGCCACCGCCGGAATGCACACCTTTTTCTATAAATCTTTCCAGATCGTGCATTCCCGAATGGCCGGCTACAAGATCGGTAAATGACGAAGCGATACCGATCAGAGGTGTACCTAACTGTGAGGGATCATATCCGGTAGCATACATGAGTGAACGGGATGCCGCTCGCTCAAAACCCTTTGTTACATCGTCACTTCTCATTGCTAAGCCCCTGTGTTTTAATATCCCCTGAATTTATAATAAAGTATAAAATATCCCGTCACCTTCTGGCCCTCCAGAGGCTCCCACCGAACGTTATAATAGTAATTGAAAATGGTTCGAACAGGCGGCCTCTGGCTGTTAAGCCACTACAAGCAAAAGTACAAGGAGACCGTGTAACGGGGTAATTCGATGGTGTACGGTTTGTGCAATTGTTAAAATAATACCGGGGAAAATAATGGAATTCAGTAAGAGCCGCTCAATGGACATACTACGCCCTTCTCCATATCTGTCTCTGGTGAACCGGGAACACGAATTCATTTGACAAAATTCCATTGAACAATCCTTAAAAAAATAATAAACTACCGTACAAGCGAAAGATACATGTATTGACGTATTTATGTCAAGCAAAAAGTACAAAGTATGTATCGAAAAAATAGAATACTTACGTAAAGATTATTTTTTTCATAACTATTTTATAAACGGCAAACAATTACCTTTTAAATAGCATACGACATTCTAACACAAAACCGTTGATTGTGAGGGTCAATCTTCATTTTCATCCCCTGTTACATAAACATAGTAATCCTGGGGAGTCATAAGGCTGTCAATTTCATCAGGATCATGAATTTTAATTTTGATCATCCATCCATCACCATAAGGATCAAGATTCACCTGCCGGGGATCGGATTCGAGCGTGTCATTTATTTCAAGCACTTCTCCCGATGCCGGAGAAATCAGTTCCGCAACGGTTTTCATTGCTTCAATCGTGCCAAACGGCGCACCCTGTAAAACTTCGGTTCCAAGATCGGGCAGATCAATATACACTATTTCCGAAAGTTCACTTTGGCCAAAATCCGTTAAGCCGACAGTTCCCTCGTCATTCTCAACGAAAATCCAGGTATGGTCGTTTGTGTAATACAAGTCCCTTGGAACTTTTATATCTTCATCCATTGAAACTACCTCTGTTTTCCTGGTTTATATAAATAATCACTTATTTACCCGCTCAATATAGCCACCGGTACGTGTATCGATTTTCAGCACATTTCCGACTTCTATGAACAGCGGAACATTAAC
This sequence comes from Candidatus Latescibacterota bacterium, assembly GCA_016927495.1. Lineage (GTDB taxonomy): Bacteria > Latescibacterota > Latescibacteria > Latescibacterales > Latescibacteraceae > JAFGMP01. Next base: position 27,374 of record JAFGMP010000359.1, read on the forward strand.
TACGGCGCCGGTTGACAATGTGGCCGGTTTTAATGTATTAGACGCCGTATTTCCTTTGAAACCGGGTTCTGTCTCGATTACTTCAAGCACTACAAAAGTCGGTATTTCAACTTCAATGGGGGTATCGCCATGAAATAAAATTCCGCATGTCGTGTTCTCGATAAGAAATTTTTTTGAATCGCCGAGTATGTCGGCATCAATCTGAATCTGATCATAGGTTTCATTATCCATGAAAACCAAAAAAAGGCCATCCTCGTAAAGATATTCATAACTCTTTCGTTCAAGTCTGACTTCCTCGACTTTTTCACCAGCCCTGAATGTCCTGTCAATAACAGCTTTGTTTTTGACATTTCTCAGTTTGGTTCTTACAAAAGCACCTCCTTTACCCGGTTTGACATGCTGGAATTCTATAATAGAAAATAATTCCCCATTCTCAGTAAATGTAAATCCGTTTCTGAAATCTCCCGTACTCGCCATATTGACCTCCAGTACATTATATTATTAAATTATACAAGATCATAACAAAAAAAATTTGAGTGATTAAAGGTAGTAAAGTTTTTTTTTTTGTCAAGCGTAAAAAATGCCGATTCAATAAATGTTGCATATATTTTTAAAAAAAATGATTTTTGAAATGAACTCCTGTTACATACACTTCAAACTCGTGCTCAATATCATGAAGAGTCTATTGGCACAATGGTAATAACATAATCATCACCTTGTCAAGGCCTCATTTTATCGAACGAAAAATTCACAGTATAAATTGTAAATTATATTTTGTCGAATAACAGGATAATTGATTTAACAAGCGTGGATTAAGAAACAATATAGATAATTCGAGGAAAATTTATTGACAATTAAACTTCAACAGTTTTGACATTCACACCGCTTTTTTCATACGGTTTGTTATGCTTTTTATCCGCTATGCTCTCGTACAATTGAACAAGCAGCACTTTCGGTGTTTGAAAGAGAATTTTCATATCGAGTATGAAAGATCTTTCGACAGCATATTTAATATCAAGTCTGATCATTTCTTTAAAAGTTGTCCTGTTTTTACCGCTTACCTGCCAAAGACCGGTCATACCGGGAGTGATATCGAAACGATGGGTCTGCCAGCGAAGATATTCTTCAGCCTCATACGTGATACAGGGTCGGGGGCCGACCAAACTCATTTCACCTTGTAAAACATTAATCAATTGTGGTAATTCATCCAAACATGTTACTCTGAGGAAATTACCGAAAGGAACAATCCGTGGATCTCTGTGATCCAATTTATACATTGGTTTTTCACCATCGGTATTACCGTTTATGTAAGCTTTTGAATGACTGCGATGAACTGTAAAATCGTTATGTTCTTCCATGGTCCGAAATTTATATAGTTTATATATTTTTCCCCCCAATCCAACCCGTTCCTGCCTGAAAAATATCGGTCCTTTTGAAACGGAAAGAATAATAAGTGCGACGATTGCGAAAAATGGCGAGAAAAATATCAGCCCGAAAGACGAGCCGATAACATCCATCGTTCTTTTCCACAAAGGCATACCGCATCCCCTTGCGAGCTTTTCATACATAAAATCACCTGTATAGGATAATCCCGGGTAATGGATGTTCCATTCAGATGACGGATAAGTAAAAACCATACATGGAGGAGTATACGATATATCAGCAATACGATGACATAATGTATGGGCAAGTACTCGTGCCCCTTTCAAAGAAGTCTCAGGAAGAATCACTCCTATTTTTTGATCATCAAACCATCCGGTAACATCAGAAGACCGGACTCTTGAAGTAATAACTGATATAATCTGCCCTGCCGATATTATATTGTCCTTACAGTTTCCGATATTGAAAGTTACGAGTGAAAACTTATAGTCATTTCGATCCGAGCGATATCGTTCATTTACAAGAAATCGGTGAAAGTGTTCGACCGGGTATACCTTTTTAAGTATTTTTATGTTTCTCCAATGAGTAAAAATTTCCCTAACAGTACTCATCAACATTCTCCCATGATTTTATTATCTCAACATAAGACGTTATTACGGAACCAGTCATGCCATAATTTCACTTCAGACCCCGGGCTTTTAAATCCTCATCAATAAATTGATGTTTTTCTTTATCAAAAATGATTTTAAGGTCATTTATGCGTTTTTCGAGCAATTTTGTTTTATCGAATAACGATGACTCTTCCAAATCACTACTCTGTTGTAAATCCTTTTTCTTCGCCATATCGATCCTACTCATTTACCAACTCATAATACTCTTTTAAAAAGATTTTATCATTCTCGGTAGAAACATCACATGAAATCTTGTGTTTGAATACATCTTGAACATTGTTTTTAATATCATCCCAGCACGTTTTGGACTTAACTACTTGTGAAGAAGAAGTATCATCACCTTTTTTCTGAATTTTATTTTTGATAGTAGAACTCATTGACAATAAATACGGGCTTCTATATTCAGAAAGGTCTCGTGCCGTACACACCGTTCCCATGAGTATTGTCGATACAAAATAATCTTCGGATGAAACAGAAAATATTTGAGCGTTTTCAATCTTTTGAATTTTTATTTCGACAGGAACAACCGTTTTATCTTTGGTAATAAGCCACTTGCCAATTGTTTTTATTATATCCTGGTTATTTTCATTTGATTTACTGTGTTTGTAACCTAAAAAAATGTTATTTACATTTTTCCCTATCAATTCGATTGGCGAATAACCATATTGTTTTATTACATCGTTTATAAATATAATCTTTCCGGTATTGTCCAACATATAAACGATGGTATTCGGGTTGCTTTTCATAACATCACGCCTTTCTTTCCTCAAAGTTGAACCGGAAAAACATTTCCTCCTCATCATATGGGAATTTTATTCCCTTCAATAATCCCGGTTGCATAAATCCTATAATCATTCTTTTCAACATATCCACCATACCATGAATAATATAAAATCATAAATAACAACATTTTAGAGAGTAATCATTTTCTAAAGATATTTATTTTGACCGGATTACCTTTTCAAAGTGATCACATGAATTTTTAGCAAAAAATATTCCAAACCATATATTTATTTAACCGTTCAGCACACTTTCGAAATAGAAATGCAGATAAATACGATAAAACAAGTGAACGACAAATTATGTTATCGGAATTAAGATGAAGGATGCAAAAGAGGTATTATTTCTTTGATTTTTAATCATTTACAGGAAAATATCAAATTTTTTGATAAATTGTTTGATGGTGTAGGAGACTGCATCGGTTACTACTGAATAAGATTCACTTCACGAATTTTTTAATAAGCTGACATCACGAATCTAACACTTCACGAATTTTTTTAATGAGAATTTCGGGGGTAAAAGGTTTCTGTAAAAATTTTATGCCCGGTTCAAGCACACCTTGTGTATCGATTGTTTCATTGGTATAGCCGGACATAAACAGCACTTTAATATCTTTTTCAAGTTCATCTACTCTTTCGGCAAGTTCCTTACCTCCCATTTGAGGCATAATAACATCTGTCAGCATAAGATTAATTTTATCGGAGGAATGTTTTTCAATTACCCGGAGAGCTTCTTCCCCATGGGAAGCCTCGATTATCCGGTATCCCTGATTAACAAGTATGCGAGAAACCATATTGCGCATTGATTGATCATCTTCGACAAGCAGAATCGTTTCCGATCCTCTCGGCAAATCGCTTATTTTATCAATTATTGTAGTATCCGAACCTGATCCGTAGGTTCTGGGGAGATATATCGTGAATTTCGCACCTTTATTGAGTCTGCTTGTTACATAAATATTACCGTTATTTTGTTTGACTATACCGTAACATGTCGCAAGTCCGAGTCCGGTTCCCCTGCCTTTCTCTTTTGTTGTAAAAAACGGTTCGAAAATATGAGCTTTGGTTGCTTCATCCATACCGATTCCCGTATCGCAGACGGTTATCAAAACATAATCGCCGGGTATCGTATCGGCATAATAACTCATCATGTCATCATTGATTGATATATTTTCGGTTTCTATTGTCAGTTTGCCCCCATTGGGCATGGCATCACGAGCATTTACGACAAGATTTGTTATGATCTGTTCTATTTGTCCCGGATCGGCTTTAACCGGCCATAACTCTTCCGCCAGAAGTGTAATTAACTCAATATCCTCACCGATAAGCCTCCTGAGCATCTTATCCATTTCCATGAGCATGTTGTTCAGGTTGATAATATGTGGCTCGATAATCTGATGACGCGAAAAAGCGAGTAGTTTACGCGTAAGATTGGTAGCTCTCGCAGCAGTTTTTTTTATCTCCATGAGTTCTTTTTCGACAACACCTGAGGAATCTGAAGAATTCAGCATTATTGCTAATTCAGCATTACCCATGATAACGGTGAGCAAATTATTGAAATCATGAGCTATCCCACCAGCTAGTCTTCCAATCGATTCCATTTTCTGTGCCTGGTGGAATTGACTTTCCAACTGTAAGCGTTCAGAAATATCTATCATAATTCCCCGTAAACCAACCACACGACCCTCATTAAATATCGGCATAGATCTGGTTAAAACAGGAAATGTGCTTCCGTCTTTACGAAGTGCGGTATATTCGGTCATTCCGATAGATATAGCACTCAGTATTCTTTTGATATTTTTTTTGGCTCTTTCCCTGTCGGATTCAATCAGTAAATCACTACCCTTTAAACCATTCTGTAAATCCGTCTTTGAGTAACCAGTCATTTCAAAAGCCTGATTATTGACAAATGTCAACATTCCGCTTGAGTCCATTTCATATATTATTTCAGGCAGCAATTCAACCATTTCCCGAAACCGTAGTTCACTTTTCCGTAATGCACCATCAACCTCTCTGCGTTGCCTGTCCGACTTTATGTTTTGCATAATAATATATATCAATAATAATGATATAGTAAAAAGCGATACAACTGACAGAGCAGTCATATTTCGAGTCATGAGGCCAATTTCGGCCTTCACATCCTCAACATACATTCCTGTACCGATTATCCAGTTCCACGGCTCAAATAGTTTAACAAATGAAATTTTAGGAACAATGCGACCGGGATCATCCTGCCACTGCCACATATATTCAACATAACCTTCTCCTTGCAAGGAAACTGTTTTAACAAATTCAACAAACAGCAACTTTCCCTCAGGATCGGCATAATTGGATAAATTCGTTCCGTCAAGTTCAGGCAAATAGGGATGCATTATCATAACCGGATGTTTGTCGTTAATCCAAAAATAGTCTTTCATTTCCCGGCCGTAACGCATAATTTTAATATGTGAAATTGCAGCAGATTGGGCTTCTTCAAGCGATAATTTATTTTCGGTTTCCAGACTGTGATAATATGTAAGCGTATTCCATGCAGATATTGTTAGTTCACGAATGGTCTCACGTTTTCTATCCCAGATGCTGTTTTTATACATAGGTAGGATAATAAAAAATAGTGACACGATAAAAATCAATAAGGTCACAGAGACCGGAAATATTATTCGAAAATAGTCATACAAAATACGATTTTTTTTCATCGCCAACCTCAGGCCGAACAGCCAGCACAGTTCATCAGATATCAAAAAAAGAATAAAATATATATTAATAATATATAATTCATTATTGAAAAACAAGAGAGGGATAATTGTACTTTTTTAAAATTATCCCTCTCTTTCGGGAAAAGGAGTCGGGAAAGATGATTATTTAAAACTCATCGAATTCCTGATCATCCAAAGGAATAACATTATCGGGTTTGACAACTTTTGAAAAAACGTTCTGAAGTAACTTTTTTGAGTATTGTGCATGCATTTTTTTTGCACCTGAGCTTGCTGATACCCTTGTTGCATTTTTTATTGGCGCCATTTTCCCCATTTGTAAATTGTTACCATCTTTATTGTTGCCAGAAACCACAGAAACAAGCATAGTAACCATGTTACTAAGTTCTGTAGCTTGCGAGGAAAGTTCCTGGCTTGCAGATGCAGACTCTTCGGCATTTGCTGCGGTTGTTTGAGTTACCTGATCCATCTGAGAAATGGCCATATTAACCTGATTAATGCCCTGAGCCTGCTCCTCGCTTGCAGCAGCAACCTCACTAACTAATTGTTTAACCTTTTGTACTGACTGGCTAATCTTACTTAGAATATCCACAACTTCTTTATTCGCCGTAACACCATTATCTGCATTAGCTTTCGATTCTTCGATAAGTGAGGCAGTGTTTTTAGCAGCTTCGGCACTGCGCTGAGCAAGATTACGGACTTCCTCTGCAACGACGGCGAAACCCATGCCGGCCTCACCGGCACGGGCAGCCTCGACAGCGGCATTAAGCGCAAGCAGGTTAGTCTGAAATGCTATTTCATCAATTGTTTTGATAATTTTAGCTGTCTCATCAGATGACATCTTGATTTTATCAATAGCATCAGACATACGGGTCATAGCATCGGTACCTTTCTCCGCAGCTTCAAATGCTTCACCGGACATGATATCGGCTTGTTTGGCATTATCGGCGTTCTGTTTAGTCATCGAGGTCATTTCTTCAAGCGAAGATGAAACTTCCTCAAGACTCGAAGCCTGCTCGCTTGCACTCCCAGCTAACTGTTGGCTCGACGAAGAAATCTCGGAAGAAGCGGATGAAACCTGATCTGAACCGCTGGAAAGTCCGTCAATGACTTTATTCAGGGCTTTAACAATACCTTTTGACATGAAAAACCATATTAGAGCAGTACTTACCAATAAAATACAGGTAATTAATAAGAGCGATGCATTAATCCGTTGGCTGATTGATGAAATTTTTTGTTCAACCTCAAAAAACTCATCTTCATATGAACCGACTCCGATTATCCAGTCCCATGGTTTGAAATACATTATTTTGACAATTTTCATTCGAGGATTAACGTCATTACTATTTTTCCATGGGTATCTCTGCTCTTCAATATCGCCAGGATTCAAAGCTAAAGCCTTTTTTACAATCTCCTGGATGAAATAAACACCGTCAGTATCTTTTGCATCCCATATGTTTTCACCGTCTCGTTCACCATTTTTTGAAATCAGATAGTTACCTTTGGAATCAAGAACATATACATATCCTGTTTTACCAACTTTAATATTCATAATACTATTGCGTATTGTAAATAGTTCGTCCTGAGGAACACCAACATAAAGCATCCCTATAACGTTCCTGTTGCTGTCATATATTGGTTCATATGCTGTGATATACCATGCATTGACAACAAACGCACGTCCTGTGAATGTTTCACCGTTCAAAACTGATGTAACAACAGGACTCGGTGTGCCATCCGTATTATTCCGTGGAATGTATGTACCGATCGCCCGGTTCCCCTGAAGCGTTTTAATGTTAGTACATACCCGTAACATATCGCCGGATTCATTCATCCTTTGGAATATGGTGCATGTTACATTGGCAATTTTGCCTACTTCATCAACAACAGGAGATTTTTCGTCACTATTACTGTTTTGTCCCAGCCAAATATCACCTACAAACATTTTATTCAGAGAAATATCTGAAGTTGTTTTTGTGTATTGATTAATTGCTTTCCATGTAACATTTTGATTTGTGGGAAAGTTAATCGTTCCCGTTCTGTTGAGAACTTCATGTGCAATACTTAATGAATTATTTAATATTTCCTGAAATAATACTGTCTGAGATTCCAACCCGGAGTAAAGACTCTGCGCAATATGTTCCAGATCAGCATGTGCCAGATTTAAACATTCTTCCTTTGCTATATTACTAATTGTTTGATTCTGACTTAAATTAACGGTCATAACAATCAACATTGTTATTACAGAAAGGGAGATGCCTATCAACAAAAGTTTTTTCTGTAAACTAAGTTTTGTAAACATATCAATTCCTTTCTATTAAGCTATTTTATATTTTAATAAAATAAATAACTATATCTAAAAAAAGAGGGGAAATAATATTTTCATACTATTCGCCCCTCTTTCGAAGGGATATTATTTAAAACTCTTCGAATTCCTGGTCATCCAAAGGAATTACATCATCGGGTTTAACAACTTTTGCTGTATAATTCAAGCGTGACGGTTTCGAGGATCCTGTCTTTGATTTTTTTCCAACTGTATTTGCGGTTAACATTACTGTTTGTTTTTTTGGCAGCACTCTTTCAGGTCTGCGGGCAGTACCATTTCCATTATTGCCTCCCACAATTGTTTTCAGTGTTTCGACCATGCCATTGAGTTCAGCGGCTTGCGAGGTCAATTCTTCGCTGGCAGATGCAGATTCTTCAGCATTTGCAGCCGTTGTCTGAGTAACCTGGTCCATTTGGCTTACAGCAATATTGACTTGATCAAGACCCTGTGATTGTTCATTGGAAGCTGCGGCTATTTCATCGACAAGGCCACCGATTTTTAACGAAATTGCAGCATTTTCATTAAATCCTTCCTGCGCTGCTTTGGTAAGTTCGGTACCGTTTTTAACAGCGGTAATGGTGTTCTGAATGAGTTCGGCTGTGTTTTTTGCAGCATCGGCAGACCTCATGGCAAGATTGCGAACCTCGTCTGCTACCACTGCAAATCCTGCTCCGGCCTCACCGGCGCGTGCAGCTTCAACCGCAGCATTTAATGCCAGAAGGTTTGTCTGGAACGCAATTTCATCGATTGTTTTGATTATCTTACCGGTTTCTTCACTCGATTTTGCTATTACATTAGTTGCATTTACAAGATCTGTCATTTGCTTGTTAACTTTATTAACGATATTTGCAGCCTCAGCCATCATCTGTTTAGCCTGACTGGAATTCTCCGCATTCTGACGGGACATGGAAGCAATTTCTTCCATTGAGGACGACGTTTCTTCGATACTTGCGGCCAACTCACTGGACCCTTCGGCAAGTTGCTGACTGGAAGATGAAACCTGAGCCGATGCGGAAGTAACCTGATTTGAACCCTCGGTAAGTCCCTCGATTACCAAATTAATCGGTTTTGTAATACTTCGTGCGAAAATAACAACCAGGACCACAGTTATTGATAGGAAAATTATACCGACCAGCAGAATCACGTTCCTTATTGCACGAGCTGCGGACAAAAATTCACTTGACGGTTGCGTAACACCAATACCCCAACCGGTAATATTAACAGGTGCGAAACCGGCGATTTTTTCAATGCCTTCAAATACGTATGAATCAACACCGGTCTGATGTGCAAGGACTTTACTCATAAATTCTTCCATACCGTTTAGCTTTGCAAGATTTGTTTTAAGCACATGTTCCGGATTAGGATGTACTACACAAACACCGGTTTCATCAACCATGAAAGGATACCCGGTTTTACCGACTTTAACAGCAGCAAATTTTTGGGAAAGAAATTCAGTTTTGAGTATCATGGAAATCGTTCCAACTATTTCCCCAGATTCATTATAGATGGGTGAACTGACCGGCACAACAGGCTGCCCGCTCATTTTGGATTTTACCGCCGATCCTATGTTTGCATTTCCATTCATCGAGGTCTTAAAATAATCGCGGTCGGCAAGCAAAAGATCTTTGTGTTCTCCGTTACTTCCGTCTGAAAATACTTTTCCGTTAGTATCGGTTACCAGTATCGATTCGTAATCTTTTCCTATTTGTTTCATTACTGTCGAGAGCTGTTTTGTAAGTTTGCCGATTTCTTCAGAAGCTTTTTCCGTGCCATTTTCTTTGACAGCAGTTGCTGCCGTAATTGTATTATCAAGCACCGATAACTGTTTGACAGCTTTTATTTCTTCTTCGAGTACAAGCTGAGTCATGTTTGCAAGGTCTTGTGCAATATTTACAACCTGTTCTTTGGAAACAGCCTCAAGAGAACTCGACGCTTTAGTTACTGAAAATATACCTACAACCATTAAAGGTATGACTACTGCGGCTATACCACCGGCGACAAGTTTAAAACCCAAAGTACGTTTACTCATGATTTTTTCCTCCAATTATATTTTTTGCCAAGTAATTGATTCCAATTCATTTTCGAGTGTTTTTGATCAATTTTTTTGCATCTGTTTACGACATTCCTTCTTAATAATTCAAACATTTTTAATTATGACATTCCATGCAACCCTCCGTATTGTTATGTAGTGTATCATAAAATTGATTTTAAAAATCTGAGTTTATTATTTATATCACATAATCAGTATTCGCTCATGTTCTCAATCACTTGTTATTGCCTCTATATGATCATATATTTTTTCAAGTATTACATATACAGTGACACTGTTTCTGTCATCGCTCAATTCGATTTTGTCGGAAATCCCATGAATGAGTGTATTACTCCTGTCCGCCGATGATTCCGGTGAATATTGAGAAACCCAGTCAAACAATTTGTCTTCGGTTTCGATATCAAAACCCGTAAGAGTAATTACGAAAATTCCATTACCTTTATGGGCTATACGGCAATCAATATTACATTCCTTACCCGCCCTGGTTTGAAATAATATCGTATTGAAGAGAAGTTCTCTCAAAACGATGTAAATATTGGAGATTTCAAAAAAACCAAGCTGTGAAAGAAAACTTTTACATTCCTCAATCATACGGTTAAAGTTGAATATTTCAGATGAGAGGATGAAAGATATAGTCTCATTTTTACTATTTATTATTCTAAACATGCCGATCCTTTCAAAAAGTATTGTTAATTTTCATCTCATAATATTGGCTAAGGTTATGCCAAAAAGACACATAGCTCTTATCTCATTATTATTCAATGAGTTATCGTATTTATGGGTTAATTGAAATTCAAATAAAAAGGTGTGCCAAAAGTTAACAATGTATTAAATAAATTTTTGTAATTTGTTGATATTATTGGTTTTATGTCAGTGTGCCCGAAATTGATATTGTGCCAAATTTCACACCCTAAAAAATTATATGCGGCAATAGTTTTATTGATTTTGAATGGAGAGACGACAAATATGTTTTATCAGTTGAAGTATAATTCACGTTTTTGTAATTCAGGGTGAAACGAAGAGTCTCATATATATAAAAAAGATCCTTCACTTCGTTCAGGATGACAAAAGGTATGCAGGATGACAAAAGGTTTGAAGATTCACAATGTATTTATAATTCAGAAAGACTATGTATTTGCAGAATAAATTATTATATACAGAATGACAATGAGTATGCAGGATTTCAATATTTATGCAATATGACTAATCGTCATCTTTGTCAATTCCTCTGAGCCTTTTATTCAAAGCCGTTCTCGATATTCCAAGTAAACGTGCGGCTATGGACTGATTTCCGTTCGCACGTTCGACAGCTTCTTTAATCAGAAGATTGACGGTTTGCTTGATAGTGGGTAGTTTTTCACTGAATAGTACCATATCGTTCTCTATATGGCTTTCATACTCTGTTTCAGTTTGATCAACATGCATTTCCTGAGAAATATGCGATTTAAAAATATCCAGTGAAAGTTTCCTGGAATCATGCACGCTGACGGCATCGAATACAATAGCTTCAAGTTCTCTGATGTTTCCGGGGAAATGAAAGGTATGGAGCAGCGTATACAACTCTTTCGGGGGAGTCGGTTTTTTTTTGTTGAGTGACTTGGAAGCTATTTCAAGAAAATAGTCAACAAGCACGGGAATATCTTCTTTACGCTCACGGAGGGGTGGTACGGAAATATGATGAGTGATCAACCTGTAATAGAGATCTTTTCTGAAATCTCCGGTGTCTTTTAATGAATTTAACTCGCGGTTTGTTGCCATAACGATACGGGCATCAGTTAGCTTTGCCATGTCTGAACCGAGTGGTAAATACTCGTGTTCCTGAAGGAGACGAAGCAGTTTTATCTGCGAAGACATGCTTAAATCCCCGATCTCGTCTAAAAATAACGTTCCTCCGGATGCTTTTTCAATAAGTCCGCTTCGAGTCTCAAGCGCACCTGTGAAAGCGCCTTTGAGATGACCGAAAAGAGTGTCTGAAAATATCGTATCATCAAGGCCGGCTACATTCACAGTAATAAAGTTACCGTTTCTTTTACTTGACAGATGCACTGAGTGTGCTATAAGTTCCTTACCGACTCCTGTTTCTCCGGTAATTAAAACCGGCTTATTTGATTTTGCTATGGATTCGATGTATTTGAATATCGATAACATTTGCGTATCAATCGTTATAATATCCGAAAAGGCATCCGGATTGTGTAATTTTTTCGAAAGCATGTGTTCTTTAAGCGTACTGTAATCCTGGCGAAGTTCACGGAGTTCAACCGCCCTTTGGATACCGGATATCATCCGGCTTTCCTCAACAGGTTTCACCATGTAATCAAAGGCGCCCGTTCTCATGCAATTGACTGCGGTTTCAACTTCATTCGTTCCGGTTATTATTATCACGGGGACTTCGGGATATTGATCAGTAACTTTTATTAATAATTCCTGACCTGTGATGTGGGGCATAGAAAGATCGAGCATTAAAACACCGATTTCTCGACGGGAAAAGTATTTCAATACCTCACGGCTGTCGTTACATACAATGAGATTATTATATCCGCGGGTTCTGAGAATACGCTCGCTGACTTTCAAAGCAAATAATTCATCATCCACCATCATAACCGGTAATGATGGATAAATAGTTTTATCCATTATGAATCTCCAACATTTTATGTAATCTTTACTATTATTTATTATCAGATTGAATATACTGATCCGGAACTCAGGATGTTATCTTATTTTTAACCGGAAAGGTAATTGTAACCGTTGTCCCAATACCGGGAGAAGATACAAAATGTAGTTTTCCATTATGTTCATTAATTATATTCGAAGAAATAGAAAGACCGAGGCCTGTGTTGCCTGATTCACGTTTTGTTGTAAAAAACGGATCGGTAATATGTTTAAGCACATTTTCATCCATCCCAATGCCTTCATCTTTCAGCTTACATACGATGCAATCTGTTTTTTTATTATAACTCGTAGTTAAAAATATTCCTTTCGATGAATTCGGAAGGGCCTGACAGGCATTTTGAAGTAAATTTATTATGACATGTTCCAAACGCTGGAAATTACCCTGAATTATAGGTAAATTAGTGCCATATTTTACAGAGTAATTATCGCTCGATTTTTTGATCATATTTGAAACAAGTGTACTGGCAGACTTTACCACGGCGTTAAAATCAACAGACTCGATTAAATCATCAGGCTGTTGACGGGCAAAGTCTCGCAGTTCCTGAACAATATGTTTTATTCTTTGTGATCCCGCCAGAGTTTCTGAAAACATTTCGGGAATATCATGATAAATTTCTGAATAATTCAAACCGGCTACCCTGAAATCACCGTTTTCCTCATAATACTTATGCAATATAGGTTTAATACTGTTAAATATATTTTCAAGTAAACCTATATTACCCATAATAAAATGATTTGGATTGTTGATTTCATGTGCAACTCCTGAAACGAGAATACTCAGCGATGCCATTTTATCTGCCCGAATAAGTTGTTTTTGCTGACGCAGTGCATTTTCTTCCGCAAGTTTGATATTAGTAATGTCTCTTGAAATGCAACACATCAGGAACCCTTTCAGTGTTTTTATGGGAAATATTAATTCCTGAATTATTTTACTCGTACCGTCATCATCGTTTAGCATATGTTCTTGTATTTTAGTTGTGTCATCAATTTTACCTGATTTTAATATTTTTTCAATTAATAGTCTGGTAGAAAGAATTTCTTTACTATCTTCCTCACAAAAAATATCATCATGTACATCCCATGCATATCTGCCTAATACTTCGCTTTTTTTCAATCCAGTATTAATTTCAGCTCTTTTATTCCACTCGATTATCTTTCCCTCTTCATCACACAGTGAAAATCCTTCAGCTGATTGTTCAACAATACTGCGGAATTTTTCCTCACTGTCCTGCAAAGCCTTTTCTGCGCTGATCCGTTTTAATTCTTCCGAATTATGCTGCAACAGTATGATTAATAACAGGCAGCTTATAAAGAAAGAAATTATAAAAGCAATGATCTTGAATTTCCTTTTTATCTGATTGACTTCCACAAGCACATCATCTATATATACTCCGGTACCTATTGTCCAATCCCAGGGATCAAATTTTTTTACAAAAGATGTTTTGGGAACGACGTTAAGCGGATTGTCCATCCATTGCCATTCATAATCCAAAAATCCTTCACTTTTGTATTCCACAACCTCGTTAATTTGAGATAATACACTGGCAATATTCGAATCGCTAATATCATCCAGGGCCACCCCAATAATATCATTACGATAAGGATGCATTACAAAAGTTGGCCACGAATCGGTAATCCAAAAATAATCTTTGTCATCTTTACCGTAACGCATTTGTTTTAAAATCGAAACTGCATCTTCCTGAGCATCTTTGCGTGTGTATTTACCAGGTATTACCTTGTTTTCAAGCTGAGCTAAAACATTCCAGGCAGAATTGGTTAACTCATGAATCATCTCACGTTTTCGGTCCATAACTATATTTTCAATAGCAGGAATAATTATCGAGAAAAAAGAGACAGCAAAAAGTATTAATGTCAAAATTACAGGAATCACCAGTCGCGCCGATAAATGAAATCCCGATAAAAAATTTTTAAAAAATAACATTGAATTTTTCAACCTTTTAACATTTTAAAATAATTTTTGTTGTATCATATTGTCATAACTTGTAAAAAACGAGATTGGAAAAACCAGTTGATTACATTTAAGAATACTATATATTTACAATAATAAATTATTATATATAGCCATAGTTCATTAGATACTAATTAAAAGGGCAACTTTTATACCAATATAATAAATTTCTTATTATTCAGAGAGGTAACTATCAGTAAATATTATTTCTTATAACAAAATATTTTCCCTTTTTTCAAGTTATATTTAACTTAAATAAATAAAATCCAGACAGTTTGTCCGGCATATTGTCATGCAGAAAATTCACTTCTGGACAGAAACGGCCGCTATTCCACATAGCACGGAAACGCTTTTCATAAATGAAGATATTAAGGAAATGAAATTGTTTTATATGCATGATAATGTGAAGCGATAAAACCATATATTAGAATCCGGGACTTAATTTACCGACCTGATTCCAACATCTTTTCCAGCGATTGCCGGGCATTTTCAATCACATCCTCAGGTAGTGTGACCACATAATTACCGGTCTCAATCGACCATGCGACCTTCGCCAGAGTTGTTAATTTCATTGTCCCGCAAACCGCAAATTCACTGAGGGGCCATATACCGATGTCGGGGAAACGATCTTGAAGCTGATTGACAAGTCCGACTTCTGTTCCGATGATAACACCACGTTGTTTATCTTTTTCGCCGGCTATTGAAGAAACATAGTTTACCATTCCTGATGTTGAAAACACAAAGTCAGCCAGTTCAATCACATCTGCCGGTGCTTCGGGGTGTATGAGAAATACTGCATCAGGATGAGCTGCACGGTTGCGTTCAACATCCTGGACAGTGAGAAAATTATGGACATAACAATAACCATCCCATGGGGTAAGATTGGCGCCGGTTTCTTTTTTTACATAACCGCCAAGATTTCTATCCGGTACAAATAGTATTTCACGGTCACCAAGGGATTTGACAATCTCTACCGCATTCGCTGAGGTGCAGCATATATCGGTAAGCGCTTTTACTCCTGCTGTGGTATTAACATATGCAACCACGGTTTTCCCGGGATTATGAGCTTTTGCCTCGGCAAGAGCCTCCGGAGTTACCATCTGTGCCATAGGACATGTTGCCTGAATCTCAGGCAGAAGTATTGTTTTTCCCGGAGCGAGAATTTTCGCGCTTTCAGCCATAAAATCAACACCGCAAAATACCACAACATCAGCTTCGGTTTTTGCAGCCTGCCGTGACAATCCAAGAGAATCACCAAGAAAGTCGGCAATTTTCTGTACTTCCAGCCTCTGATAGTTATGTGCTAAAATAATTGCGTTTTTATCTGTTTTTGCCTTTTTTATACGATGCCTGAGTTCTTCATCGCTCATTGCCTGATATGCTTCAAGTTTCATTCAATTCTCCATATTTTTCCCCATATTTTTTTTTACGGGTTCAATAATTTTAAAATATTTTTCATTATCTTCCAACAATAAAGCCTTTATATCCAATACAAATGCCTTTATTGTTTTAAACCTATAAGAGTCGGGAAGGTTGCGTTCGTCTTTAGCGGTCATTACAACCATATCAGTTCCGGCATTGATGATATCACGTTCGATCTGTTCAAGTTCCCGTTCGTTATAACGGTGATGGTCAGTCATACTTATGACCTTAACAATCTCGGCGCCAAGAGAAACAAGTGTCTGATGAAATGACGACGGTTGTGCAATATTCGATAAAGCCGCTATTTTTTTCCCCCTGATAGTTTCGATATCCCTGTCTGTATCAGACAAAGGTAAACGGAGCGCTTTCGGTACATGGTTGCTCCAGAATATGGGAACATTACGGTCATAATAACGCACTCTGCGTTCGATACTGTCGCGTCGAAGGCTGTCATCATATCGGGTTATTACAACGGCTTTGGCACGGGATAATCCGCGTGGCGACTCTCTCAGAACACCTCTCGGTAGAAGGAGTTCGTTGCCATATGGATTTCCGGCGTCAATCGTTATTATATCAACATTACGATAAAGATGGCGATGTTGGAAACCATCATCCAGAACAATTACCTCCGGTTTGAACCTTCTGAATGCAAGTTCCGCAGCTTCATAACGGTCAGTTCCGACCACAACCGGCACACCGGTTTCTGATGCGATTATATACGGTTCATCGCCTGCTTCCACAGGAGTTGAAACAATTGAATCGCCGTCGGAGACAACAAGAGGTTCTCTGCCTTTTCTTTTATACCCCCGTGATACCACAGCGACAGTATATCCTGCTGATTTCAATTGATTAACCGTCATTATTACTACGGGTGTTTTCCCGGTCCCGCCGATGGTGAGATTACCGACACTTACTACCCGGCAGGGAACATCCATTACCTTGAATATTCGCCGCTTATCATAAAGACTGTTGCGAAGCGTTACGGCAATGTTGTACAATATTGACAGAATTCGCAAAACAAACCGCAAAGGAAGAGATATAACATCGCTGCGTCTGTCGTACATTATGTCTTCTATATATGATTTCATGATACTTCCCAGAGAAAATCATAACCGTTAAATCAAGCCACGGCTTTCGATCTGGCTGTAAGTACGGGCAAGTGTCCCTTTGAATTTACTAATTATTTCAGGGCCTGCTTTACCCATTCGATTCCTTAAATCGCCGTCTGCAAACAAACGTTCCACAGTAACCGCAAGTTCCTCACTATCATGAACAAGCGCTCCGGCTCCCCCGGAAAGAAGCTCTTTTGATCCGGTCTGCTCCATATAAGGACCAAAAAGCACCGGAATACCAAGCGCAGCCGGTTCCATTGGATTATGGCCTCCGAAATCACGAAGACTTCCACCAACAAAAGCAACATCGGCACATGCAAAAACTTCCAGAAGTTCCCCCATGGTGTCGAGCAAGAGGACAGAATAGCGGTTACGGTCAAAAAGTGTGCCCGAACTGCGTTTAACATAAGTCAGCATGGCTTGTTTAAATTCTTTTTCAACTTCTTCAATCCTGTTCAGATGTCGCGGTGCACAGATCAGAACCGCACCGGGATAGTTGCTTTTAATCCTGACGAAAGCCTGAGCTATGATCTGTTCTTCACCCGGTCTCGTACTGCCGGCCACCAATACCTGAGCATCACCGGAAATACCCAGTTTTTTTCTTATTTCCGATGAATTATACCCGGTTTCTTCAGGAAGACTATCAAACTTTACATTACCCAAAACCTCGACACGTTCTTCAGGTACTCCGAGAGTATGAAACCTTCTTGCGTGTTTACGGGACTGGACACAGATCAATGAAATCATGTTAATTATATCTTTAAAGATAAACCGTGCGATGACATAGCGTCTCAAAGCTTTCGGGCTGATTTTACCATTAATAATTGTCACCGGAACATGAGCTTTATAGGCAGAACGTATAATCGCCGGCCAGATTTCAGTTTCAACAAGTATAAATAATGAAGGATTAATATGTTTAACAAATTTTCCCGTTATCAGGGGATGATCGAAAGGAGCTATAAATGCGTCCTGTATAACCGAAGTTTCATTTGATTTTTCCATTTCTTTTATTCTGTGTAGCCCCGTTTCAGTGGCCGTCGAAACAAAAATATTTGCATTTGGCTTTTTTTGTTTAATTTCAGCAGCCATGGCAAAAGCTATTCCGGCCTCACCCACCGATGCAGCGTGAATCCATATTCGTGGAAAACCATTTTCACATATGTATACCGGTGGCGTAAGTCTTTGTCGAATGTATGTTCGTCCGAATATTGATAGAATAAATCCGACAGGATATGCGATTATGAGGATTATGGTGGTTAGAACCGTGTAAAAAATCATTGATCAACCGAAGCTCCTGCCAGTGTATCGGCTTCCCGGGTCAAAGAAATAAGCTGTTCTTCAAGCCGTGCTCTGTGAAATTCAATATTTTCTTCATCAAGACCACCGGTGACCACATATGGTTTACCGATCTTTAATACAGTTTTTGAAAACGGTAAAGGAAGCTGGAATGAATCCCAGCTTTTAAAATAGTATGCATGTCTGGCGCTGGCTGTTATTGGCACAATCGGAACACCACTTTTTGCAGCAAGATAGATTATACCGGGTTGCATACTCCAGCGCGGCCCTTTAGGTCCATCGGGAGTAATAGCGATCTTCTCCCCTTTTTTTGCCAGCTTTATAAGCTCGACCAGGGCTCGCCCCCCCCCACGTGTTGAAGATCCCCGAACCGTGCTGTTTCCCGAAGCATGAACGGTTGCGGTTACAAGTTCACCGTCGCGATGTTGTGAAACTATGATATATACCCCACGGTTTCTTCGACAATAGAGAGGAATCAGCATTCGCCCGTGCCATATCGCATAAATCATCGGTTTTCCGCCGTCACGGTAAAATTCATCGTCAGAACCATATTTCTCGATTGACAGTGTTTTCCCGATCGATGATGCTATAAACCAAGCAAATTTTCCGAGAAATTGTAGTGTTTCAGGTCTCACCGGCTGATAAATCCTTATGTTAAAACTTCTGCCCCATGGTCAATATATTTTTCACTAATAAAATATTTTCTGTAATTTATGGTTTAATACGGTAAAAAAGTCCACCTCAGAAAACGGTTATTTCCTCAGCGCATTTTTTATTCGGTTTACAATATAATCGGCAATATATTTTTGCCCTTTTTCATTCAAGTGAATTGTATCGATAAACAAGCTTTTGTATTCAACAGGGTCGGTTAACCATAGTTTTTCCAAATGGGAAAGTATATCGATAGACGGGTAATGATAAAGAGCTGCCGAATATGTTATGATTTCATTAAACTCTTTTAGCCTTTTATATGCCGTATCACTACCTGATTGAATATCTCTGAAACCCGGGGTTGTAAGCGCCACAACAAATATATTCCGATCCTGAAGCATCTTAAAGAAATCTTTCACCTGTTGTTGGAAAACCGGTTGGATAAGACCCCGGGTTGAAGAATCTACAAAACCAAGCATTACAAAAACAACATCCGGTTTAAAGGAAAATATATCTTCCTGTACTCTCCTGATACCGGTTTTGAAAGTATCATCTGCCTTGCTTGAATTGATCATACTGACTTTACAATTCAACATTTCCTCAAACATGGGCTTCATATAACTTCCATACGATGTGCCGGTCCGGGAAAAACCCCTTCCTCCCGAAATCGAATCACCAAAAATTACTATCGTAACTTCTTTACGGTTTTGAAGTGTATTAAAATGTTCCCGAATCAATTCGTTGGCATAACAGGAAAATAAAACAAGCATACTGCATATCAGACAGCATGCCTTAAAAGGTACCTTCATCATTATGCTCCCGTAAATGATTAAAAAATATACAGGTAATATAGCCTTTGCCTTCATATTGTGTCAACGTAATCTTGGTCAGGTAATTTTTACAATGATCATTTTCCGCCTCCGGTGATGATTGTATTGTTGACAGTGAAGTATAAATTTCTCTATATTACTTAACGAGAAAGGAGTAAATATGCTTGGATTAGAATATATAGATAAAGCAGAAAAACATCTGATGTTCGTTTCAAGTCAGCTTGAGACAGTGAAAAAAGCAGGAAAAAGTATTTCCGACGCGGTCCTTAATAAAAATAAAATATTCGTTGTCGACCGCTATGGAGTTATCGAAAATGAACTTATCGGACGATCATCGGGTCTCGCATTATTTCAGTCATATGATGATGATGAAGAAACGATGGGGCAAAATGATATTCTAATATTATCTGCATTCTATCCTGCCGAACAAGACGACCTCGATATAATTAATAATGCACGTGCACAAGGGGCTAAAATTATTACAATTTCACCGGAAGGCCCCATATCGAAGGCTGCCGATATTGCATTGATTAACGGCAATGAAGACTTAAACGATGTCATGTATGTTCCCGGTATAGATCAATCATTCTGCCCCTTAAGCGGAATTTTAAATGCTGTGCTGGCATGGACAGTGGCTGCTGAAACAACAGCAGTTTTTCTCAGTCAGGGTAAAATCCCGACAAGTTATCGGGGAGATTATCTTCCTGATGGAGTTGATAAAAACTCTGAGGCCAGAAAACGATATATATCTCTTGGATATTGATTGGAGACCTGATGAAGCAAAATCTGTCAAGACGCGATTTTTTGTATGATACATCAATAGCCGGTATCAGCATGCTCGGACTCAGCGCTTTTTTACAATCCTGCGCTGAGAAAGAAGTGGGATATACTCATGATTTGGCAAAAATTTACATTGAAGGTATACAGCGAATTATCAAACAGATCAAAGACAAAGAACTATCAAAAATTCAACAGGCTGCAGGCCTCGCTGTTCAGGCTAAGCTTCACGGGAATAATCTTTATGCTCATTTATCCGGAAATATGCTTCAGGGTGAACTCAGGAAAGATCGTCCCGGAAATCCGAATATTTTTATTACAGAGGATATCCAAAGAGCCGCCCGTGATGACTTTGTATTGACTAACGAACCCTCTGTTGTCCGGGGATTCAGTGAACGGCTTGTCAAAGTCGTTGGATTTTCCACACCATCGATCAATAATAATAATACTCCTGTCGGCGCGCTGAAGAACATGGGTACATTCAGATTAGAGGATGTTGCGGACATTGTTATTTACTGTCATGTGCCATACACTGACGGTATAGTCAATGTTGAAGGAGTCGATGTTCCTCTTTTCCCTGCATCAGGTGTAATACATTCGCTTATGTATTATACTCTTGTATCGGAAATTGTCGAATCACTCGCACAACATGGCGTTTATTTCAATATTTCCTGATTTGACTTTCGGACCGCTAATAAAACATAAAATATGATAAAGGAAATTGAAAAAATGTTTATTTGAATAACCGGAAAAACTCTGTTCATACGGATAAAACCGCAGTTATCAGGCTCGATCAGGATATTTCCGGAGCAATAACTTCAATCAATATAATTGCCGATATAATCTATTCCCTCTTCCACATTTTCCGTTATAAAGTATATGTCCCGGCAATCAGTGTCGATAAAATTTTCCTTATAACCGGTTTCAAATTGTCTCAGTAGGTTATTAAAGAAACCGTTCACGTTGAGAATTACTATCGGCTTTTTATGTAATCCGAGTTGTTTGAATGTGATAATTTCAAGGAGTTCCTCAAGCGTACCGAAACCACCGGGTAAACTGATAAAAGCATCGGCAAGGTCCTCCATCACAGATTTACGTTCACGCATACTCCTGGTAACGATCATCTCGTCCGCACCTTCGTAAGCATAACCGAGATTTTTCAATTCCTGTGTGATAACACCGACAATCCGACCATTGTTTCTATACATTTCAGCCGAGAGTTCACCCATAAGCCCATTGTTCCCTCCTCCGTATACCAGTGTAAGTCCTTGTGAAACCATCGCTGAAGCCAGACTTCGTGCGGTTCGTGTATAAATTTCCGCCACATGATCGCTCGATGCACAGAACACACAGACTGACGGATTACTCCTTTCATATTTATGAGTACTGAATGCTGTCATTTTACATAAAAATCCTTAGAACTGCAGATAAATCACTAAGCCCATTTAATCGCCATATGATTGTGATATAATGTAGAATCCGGATGGCTTGGAATGATTCGCAGGCTGTATCCTATTTTTCCGCTTCGCACAAAGGGTAACGCCCCCTCGAAGATGTGATCGCTGCTTTTTTTACTTTTCCAGTCCATCCTTATCGGACTGGCATCGACAAGTGATCCTGCGGCGTCAACCAATCCACCGTACAGTTCAACAGCTACATCATTCGGTTCCAGTTTCCCGAGATTAATGATCGCAGTTACATTAAGTCTGCCGCCAACTTTAAATTCACCCGTACGGCCGGATTCAATTTTAACAATTTTTATGTGATCCCAATTGGCCAAAACTTTCTGTTTCCATAATGCAAATTCACGGGCTTTTGCGGCATTATCGGCTATAAGCTGATTATAACGTTCAATCGAGGGCTGGTAGCATTTACTGGAATACTCGTGTACCATGCGGTCGGTATTGAATACCGGCAACAAACGGCTCATTGCCGTTTTCATTTTTTTAATCCATCTTCGCGGCAGACCATCGGTACTGATATCATAAAATAACGGAATGATATCTTTCTCCAGAACGTTATACAGAGCGTTTGATTCAACATTATCCTGATATGTCGAATCCTTATATACTTCCCCCGAGCCTATTGCCCAACCTACTTCCGACTCATACGCCTCATCCCACCAACCATCGAGTATACTCAGATTCAATGCGCCGTTTGCAGCAGCTTTCATACCACTTGTTCCTGATGCTTCAAGCGGACGTCTCGGAGTGTTCAACCACACATCGACACCCTGTACAAGGTATCGGGCCACACACATATCATAATCTTCTATGAATACCACATGCCTGCGTATATCCGGCCTGCGGGACCAATGCACTATGCGACGTATTATATCCTTGCCTTCGTCATCTCGAGGATGAGCTTTGCCGGCAAATATAAACTGAACTGGCCTGTCAGTATTGGTCAATATTTCCGTAAGCCGTGATATATCACGGAAAATAAGGTCGGCCCGTTTATATGTGGCAAACCGCCTTGCAAACCCGATAGTCAGAGTTTCCGAATTTAGCGCACCCTGGGCAAGGTTTAATTCTGCTTCGGAAGAACCACGTCGTTTAAGTTGCGCATACAACCTGTTCCTTGCAAATGACACCAGTCTTTCGACACGGCGTTCGTGAGTTCTCCATATTTCTTCATCGGGTATATCGTTGATACGGGCCCATATTTCTTCACATGCCGGTTCATTTCTCCATCTCGGTCCCAGATAACGTTCAAATAATTCCACCATATCCTGAGAAACCCAGCTTGCTACATGGATACCATTGGTGATATGAGAAATAGGTATCTCATCACGTGGATAACCCGGCCATAAAGATTCCCACATTTCACGGGATACATGCATATGCAAACGGCTCACCGCATTCGATTTATCGGCACATTTTAGAGCCAGAACAGTCATACAGAATGGCTCAGTTGTCGATTTTTGATTGATTTTCCCAAGGCTTAAAAACTCTTCGGCAGTCAATCCCAGATCAGAATAAAAATGATCAAAATATTTTAACACAAGAGCCGGTGGAAACCTGTCATGGCCTGCTTCAACCGGTGTATGAGTGGTGAAAACATTTCCTGCTTTTGCAAGCTCAAGTGCTTCATCGAAAGTAAGACTTTCATTTTCCATCAGAGTCCGTATTCTTTCAAGCGCCAGAAATGCAGCGTGTCCCTCGTTCATATGGCAAACCGTAGGCCAGATATCCATTGCGTAAAGTGCACGAAGCCCGCCAACACCGAGGAGCATTTCCTGTTTTAAACGCATTTCCTGATCACCACCGTATAGAGCTGAAGTAATTCCACGGTTTTTTATGGTATTTTGCGAAATGTTCGTATCAAGAAGATATAGAGGTACTCTTCCCACAGTGATTTTCCATACTTTCGTATGTACAGGCCCATCGGGATATTCCAACTCTATAATCAACTCTTCACCTTTTTTATCGGTAACAGGCATCACAGGCATATTATAAAAATCGTTATCGGGATACATTTCCTGCTGCCAGCCGTCATTATTGAGATATTGTCGAAAATACCCTTCCTGATAAAGTAGACCGACTCCGACAAGGGGTAATCCCAGGTCACTCGCACTTTTTAAATGATCACCCGCAAGAATGCCAAGCCCTCCCGAGTAAATTGGAACACATTCCGCAAGACCGAATTCAAGTGAAAAATAAGCTATCTTTTTCTCCGTATCTTTTGAAATGGTTCGTGAATACCAGGTTGATTCATTCATATAAATGTCATAACTGCTCTTAACTCGCTCGAGATGAGCCTGAATACCCTCATCGGAAGCGAGCACATCCAGCCGTGATTGAGTAATATTTCCAAGTATATTCACAGGATTATGATACTTTTCCTCCCAGAGACCGGGTTCAAGACGGTAAAACAGTTTTACAGCCTGTACGTTCCAGTACCACCAAAGGTTATATGCAACATCTCTCATCGATTCCAGTTTCTCAGGCAATGACGCTTTTACAAAAAAGCTTTCAACCGGATGCATTGTTTTTCTCCGTTATAATTTTTAATTATTTGACTGCAAGTATGATATATTAAACCTTCAATTTATTTTTATCAACTTATAAATCATAATTTATAAGTCTCTGTACCTATATGTCATCAACAAACACACAATTTTTACCGCTGTTTTTGCATTGGTAAAGGAACTTATCAGCACGTTCAATAAGAGATTTTGAAGTATCGTTAGCTTTTCCCACCGTTGCGCCGATTGATATAGTCACGGAAATATTTTGACCGTTGTACGTTATAAACGATTGCTCGACAAGCATTCTGAATCTGTGTGCAATGGATTTCAACATCGGTAAATCAACATTTCTTATAATGGCAAGAAATTCTTCTCCACCCCATCGACCGAAAAAATCAAATGGCCGTGCATTACCTGAAAAAGTACGGCTGAGCATTTTCAGTACTTTATCACCGATTATATGCCCTTTAGTATCATTTATCACCTTGAAATTATCAATGTCAATAAACAGTATTCCGAATGGCCAGCCATACCTTTTCAGCTCCTGTAAATGCATTTCTATGCTGATTTCAATATATCGCCGGTTTGCTAACTGTGTAAGCTCATCGATATAGGCAAGTTTTTCGAGTTCAGCGAGTCGCTGTTTTATAAGTTCATAATCAGTATGATCGCTGAATAATTCGACCGCACCGGTAATGACTCCATTTTCGTCACGAATGGGAGAAGTTCTGATAAGCACCGGTACCCTGTGCCCCTTTTTATGGTGCAGGAATGCCTCCATTTCACGGGAAACGCCGTCATTCAGCGTCTTTTTCACAGGACATTCATCAATACACAGATTTTTACCATCCACATCGACATGCCGCAATATATTATCAGCACATCGTTGCCCCATAACTTCATCGTGTGAATACCCGGTTATTCTGCTTGCTGCCTGGTTCCAATAAGTTATACACCTTTTTGCGTCAACAAAGTAAACACCGTCATACATTTCATCGACTAGATTTTCATAGAAATTTTTCTTATTAAACAATGATCATCCTCCTTGAAATTCATGATGTAACGCAGGTGTTTAAATAATGTATAATAATTCTTACCCTCAGGAAAAAACCTGATTTAAAAATGTTATGGATAAAATCAATAACTACTATTATAACAAAAATATAAATGAGACGATAATGAAAACAATAAAAAAGAGAAATGTTTAAAAAAAACTTTGAGGAAATGTGAATACTTGATTTTTTAATAAATAAATAATATTTCCATACTTTACATTCCCGGCATAATTTCGTATATTAATAATCTATGTTATTTAGCGAATTATATCATTTTTTCTTCGCATAATATTCCATTTATAATCAACTATTTTCAGGAGGCATAATGTCAGAAAAGTATGTGTACAAATTCGGAGGCGGATTTGCTGACGGTTCCGCTGATATGAAAAATCTACTTGGCGGTAAAGGCGCAAACCTTGCGGAAATGGCAGGGCTTGGAATCCCGGTTCCTGCAGGATTCACCATTACGACTGAGATGTGTACCGTTTATTACAAAATGAACAGAAACTATCCCAAAGAACTGATGGAACAGGTAAAGAGTGGTGTTGCACATATCGAACAAGTCATGGGCAAAAAGTTCAATGACAAGAAAAATCCCCTGTTATTATCCGTACGTTCCGGTGCACGGGTCTCCATGCCGGGTATGATGGATACGGTGCTCAATCTCGGCCTTAACGACGAGACGGTCAAGGGCCTTGCGGAAGCTTCGGGTAATAAACGCTTTGCATTCGATTCATACCGGCGCTTCGTGCAGATGTACGGTGATGTTGTTCTTGGCATGAAACCCGAGAAAAAGGAAGAAGAAGATCCCTTCGAAATTATTATCGACGCAAAAAAAGAAGAAGTCGGAGCCAAATTCGATACCGATCTTGATACCGATGATCTCAAAGATCTCGTAGTGAAATTCAAAAAGCTCATCAAAGTAAAAAAGAATATAGATTTTCCCGAAGATCCTGCAGAACAGCTCTGGGGCGCCATCAACGCCGTTTTCGGTTCATGGATGGGCGACCGCGCCATAACCTACCGTAAAATCAACGGTATCCCCGGCGACTGGGGTACCGCTGTCAATGTACAGGCCATGGTTTTCGGAAACATGGGCGATGACTGTGCAACTGGTGTTGCATTCACCCGTGACCCTGCAACCGGCGAAAACCGTTTCTTCGGCGAATACCTGGTCAATGCACAGGGTGAAGATGTCGTGGCAGGAACCCGTACTCCACAGCCGGTAAACGACGCTTCGGTAACCGGTGAAGGCCAGACCACACTCAAATCTCTTATGCCCGGACCTTATCAGACCCTCGAAGACATCTACCTTAAACTGGAAAAACATTACAAGGATATGCAGGATATCGAGTTCACCATTGAAAGAGGTAAACTCTGGATGCTTCAGACCCGTACCGGAAAACGCACGGTGCATTCCGCGTTGAAAATTGCTGTCGATATGGTTGCCGAGGGTCTCATAGATGAAAAAACCGCTGTACTGCGCATTTCTCCCGAACAGCTTGATCAGCTTCTGCATCCGATGTTCGATCCGAAAGCCAAAAAAGCGGCAAAACTGCTTGGTAAAGGCCTTCCCGCATCGCCCGGCGCTGCTACCGGTAAAGTCGTATTTCATGCAGATGACGCGATCGAACAGGCCGAAAAGGGTGAAAAAGTCATTTTAGTCCGTATCGAAACATCACCGGAAGACATCGGTGGCATGAATGCGGCGCAGGGGATTCTGACCGCCCGCGGCGGCCGTACTTCGCATGCTGCCGTTGTTGCCCGCGGCATGGGTAAATGCTGTGTGGCAGGATGCGGCGATATAACGATTGATTACTCAAAAGGCCATTTTTCCGCTAATGGCGAGGTCATTAAAGCCGGAGATTTTATCTCAATTGACGGAACATCGGGAGAAGTGCTCAAAGGCCGTATTACAACAATCGATCCCGAGATTTCGGGCGACTTCGGTAAGCTCATGACATGGGCTGATGCTGCACGCCGTCTCAAAGTCCGCACCAACGCCGACACACCCGGCGATGCCGCAAAAGCAGTCGAAATGGGCGCCGAGGGTATCGGCCTCTGCCGTACCGAACACATGTTCTTCGAGGGCGACCGTATCATCGCCGTCCGCGAAATGATTCTGTCGGATGACGAAGCAGGCCGCAGGGAAGCGCTTGCCAAACTCGAACCGATGCAGAAAGGCGATTTCTTCGGTATCTTCAAGGCTATGGGCGACCGTCCGGTAACCATTCGCCTGCTCGATCCTCCGCTCCATGAGTTCCTTCCCCACGAGGAAGAACAGCAGAAGGAAATGGCTGATGAAATGGGAGTCAGCCTCGAAACCATCAGGGAAAAAGTCGAAAGCCTTCATGAATTCAACCCCATGCTTGGTCACCGCGGCTGCCGTCTCGGTGTAACCTATCCCGAAATCTACGAAATGCAGGTCAAAGCAATTTTTGCCGCTGCTGTTGATTGCCACAAGAAGGGCCTCAAGGTTATTCCCGAGGTTATGATTCCTCTGATCGGTACACTCAAGGAATACACTATCCTCCGCGATATGACCGTAAAAGTCGCCGACGAAACAAAAGCTTCATCGGGTATCAACTTCAACTACATGGTCGGCACCATGATCGAAATCCCGCGCGCTGCTCTCATCGCGGACCAGATTGCCAAAGAGGCCGAGTTTTTCAGTTTCGGAACCAACGACCTTACCCAGATGACCTTCGGATACAGCCGTGACGATTCGGGTAAATTCCTCAAAGCTTACATCGATAACGGCATTTTGTCTGCCGATCCGTTCCAGACACTCGATCAGGAAGGCGTCGGACAGCTTGTCGACTCAGGTATTCAGAAAGGCCGTTCGGCACGTCCCAAACTTAAAGTCGGTATCTGCGGCGAGCACGGCGGCGATCCGGCTTCGGTCGAGTTCTGCCATAAAGTGGGTATGGATTATGTGTCCTGCTCACCGTTCCGCGTGCCGATCGCACGGCTTGCTGCCGCTCAGGCTGCAATCGAGGATGAACGGAAGATTAAGACCGTCCGCGACAAATAAGTACGGCGTCAAATACTGAAGCAGTAATGAAGTAATGAAAAAGCCCCGTGAATGCGGGGCTTTTTCGTTATATGTTCAATTTTTTATCAAGTAATCATGAAAATCATGTGAATCATGGTTCAGACAAACAAAAGGACAAGCCCTCATGTTCACATAATTCAGGGCAACCACAGGGGGTTGCCCCTACAGGCAGCACATTCAAACATTTTTTAGGGCAGACACACGGGTCTGCCCCTACAATTTCTCCGGCACTTTGTAACTTTATAACTCTATCACTTCATCAACAGCATCTTTCCCCGCGCCATATATCTATCGGTTTTGAAAGAGCAGAAATAGACACCGCTGCCGACTGTTTCTCCATAGTCATTCTTTCCGTTCCATACAGACTCAAATATTCCGGGACGCATTGTGCCATTGTGCAGTTCGGTAACTTTCCTGCCGAGAATATCATAAATCACAAGTTTCGCACAGCAATCGGATTGAACCTTATATGAAATTGTCGTACTCATGTTGAACGGATTGGGATAAATCCCGGTGATAGTGAGAGGTGACAAGTTTCTGCCTGTCCGGCTGACCGATGAAATGATTTCATCCTGATAGCTGCTTGCTGTCCCCTGGAGAAATCCTGAAAACCATTTGACATTTCTGCTGTCTACAGCAATCCTGCTAATTGTGCCATCGATAAGGCCGTCATCGTATGTATAGGTTTCCCATGTATGCCCGTCAAAACTCGATACCCCACCGATATATGTCCCAAACCATTTGACGTTATTGTGGTCAACTGCTATAGTATTGACACCGTCGGCAGCGAGGCCGTCTTTTGTGGTATAGTTCGTTCATGTCGTTCCGTCGAAACTCGTTACACCGTTACTGAGCACACTATGCCCATAGCCATCGCAGAACCATTTGACGTTGTTTTTGTCCACTTCTATACCTTTCACATATGACATCGCCAGGCCGTCTTCACCGGTATAGGTTTTCCATTCGGAACCTTCATAGCTCACCACACCGACCCCATCCAGAGAAAACCATTTCACGTTATCAAGATCTACGACAAAATCTGACAATTCATCTGCATGAGGAGTGATATCCGAGGTATGCTGCTTAAAGTCGTTACCATCAAAACTGAAAATATCAGATGTTCCTGTCGATCCCTGGTTTTTTAACCACAGGACATTATCATAATCAACGCCCATAATTCCCATGCTGCCGTATATATCGCTGTTATCGGAAGTATACTGTGTCCATGTATTTCCGTCGTAATAGACAAGTCCATGTTCCGTTCCGAACCATTTTACATTATGTGCATCCACAATCATCGTACTAATACGACCGATGATAGCACCC
The DNA here is from genome assembly GCA_016927495.1 of Candidatus Latescibacterota bacterium. Classification (GTDB taxonomy): domain Bacteria; phylum Latescibacterota; class Latescibacteria; order Latescibacterales; family Latescibacteraceae; genus JAFGMP01. The sequence continues at coordinate 57,421 of JAFGMP010000359.1, forward strand.
ACATCACTGTATATTTTCCATTCTGTGCCATTAAAGCTGACCGGGCCATCTTTTGAAACGCCCCATATGATATTGTCCATGTCAACTGTGAAACGATAAACATCACCGGATGTACCTATGTCAGCGTTTGTGAAGAGTTCCCATTCAATTCCGTCATAACGGACGAGTCCCCGATTGGTCGAAAACCAATTTATGCCATTATTATCGGAAACCAACATACCGAATCCCTCTCCCAGCGGTTCCGTTTCGGTCATATACGAAGTCCACTGTGTTCCGTCAAACTTGAATAAACAGGGTGAATCAAGTGTTCCCCGGTTAATTCCAACCCAAACATTTCCATCGTCGTCACAATCAATTGAAGTAAATTGCCCCACAACAGGTGATTCACGTTTATATTTTGTCCAGGAGACTCCATCGAAACATGCAATGTAACTGTCCCAATCCTCTGCAAAACCCACCCATATTTTACCATCCGGACCTATGGCAAATTCACGGGCATATACGGTATTTAATTTATCGGCGGAGGGATAATTCTTCCAGACTTCACCATTATAGCTGGAAATGCCGCCGTTTGTCGTGAACCAAAGGGTACCAGACAGGTCTTCCGCTATATCGTAAATATACCAGCCGGCCAAACCGTCATCCATTGTATAGGTGGTCCACACCTCATTATCGAATTTTGACACACCGTTTATTGTCCCGAACCAGAGCGCTCCGTTCCTGTCGATCTCTACCGCTCTCACCTCGTTGTCTGCCAGCCCTACGTCCGTCGTATATGTTTCATATATTGAACCGTTATAGTGGATTACACCGTTTCTAAAAGTTCCAAGCCAGAAAGAGTTTTCGTCATCAACAGCCATTGCAAATACATTGACATCTGGTATCGATACCCGTGTGAAAGCTGTGGCGCCATAGTATTCAAGCCTCGGGCCATAGGCAAACCAAACTCGCCCCATGTTATCGGATTCGACGACATTGTGGGTGTTGCTCATTAAACCATCGGCGGTTGTAAACTTATCATAATCACCGGTATGCCGGTTCCATTTAATAATACCCCCACAATATCCGGCAACCCAGACGTAATCTCCGGACACCGCGATATCATTGACCGTATTATTATTGACGTATGTCTGCCATGTTCCTCCGGCTGCACAGGGAACTATAGAAAAGAGCAAAAAAACGGTTGTCAGCAGTAACAACAATCGAACGGTGAACTTCATTGTATTTTTCCTTGGCAAAGAATGGTAATAATGAAAAGGTGAGATTGTCAATTTTTATGTTTTCACCATAGTTCTACCAAACATCTATATGATTAGGAATAGGCAAAAAACATTCCAATGACACAAACCTCGACAGATAATGCAATCAGAGCTTTTGTTATGTGGGTATCATTCCTAAAGTGTTCGTTTCCGGTACACTTTATGTCCGATTTCGAACACACTATATTCAAAAAACCATTTATTTCACGCTAAATATTTATAAGGTCAAAACACCAAAGCATAATTGAAAAAGCCCCGTAAAAGCGGGGCTTTTTATTAAAATTGATACTTGTATATTTAATCCGTGTTAATCCGTGTCCATCCGTGGCTAAAAACAATGTAAATTACATCTTTGTATAAAAATCAGCGGTTCGAACAATATTTTCATCCCGTAACAATCCCGAGCGGTTCCCGTGTTTTCCATGCGCCACGTGTGAAATCGGGGAAGTCCATGGTTTTGCTTCTGTTCGCCACCGAAATCTCGCTCAATTCGCTGACAGCGCTCCATGCTGCGGCATCGTACACATCCATGTCGAGCGGTTTACCCTCACGCAGACATTTGACAAGACGGTAGTCCTCGATGTAGTCCATACCACCGTGCCCGGCGCCTGCCGATACCTCGTTGAGCGCTTTCCACAGCGGATGGTCATATTCCGCACGGTAATCCTCCAGCGGTTCCCATTCATGTTCCGGGCTTCTGCCCTCGATATGGATTTTATCCGGCCATTTCCGGGCGATACCTTTCGTACCCTGAATCATGTTGATACGGGTGTACGGGCGCGGCAAAGAGCAATCGTGGACAACGTTGATTGTACGGCCATTCATTGTCCGTATCATACTGACATTGACATCGCCCAGCGCATACTTCTGTTTCGCCCATTTGCTGTCGGGACCGAACTTCTCTGCCGCATACAAATTCATTCCCATCGATTTCGAACTCATGGAAACAAGGTAATCGAACTGGTCGCCGCGGTTGATGTTCATGTACTGGGCAATGGGGCCGAGACCATGAGTCGGGTAGAGGTTGCCGTTACGTTTGATCGAATGCGCAGTACGCCATAACGCCTCGCTCTTTGCCTCGAAATCGAATTTCACCGAACATAAATCATGGAGGTATCCGCATTCCGCATGAATGAGTTCACCGAGCATACCCTTTCTTACCAGATTGAGAATCATGAGTTCTGCGCGGTCATAACAGCAGTTCTCCATCATGATGCAGTACCGTTTTGTCCGCTCGGATGTCTCGACAAGCTGCCAGCATTCTTCGAGGGTAACCGCCGCCGGAACCTCGGTGGCCGCATGTTTCCCCGCCTCCATAGCGGCGACACATACCGGTACATGCCATTCCCAGGGCGTTGCGGTATAGACAAGATCGAGGTCGTTGCGGTCGCACAGCCGTTTAAAATCGTACTCGCCCCGTGAGTAACCCTCCGGCCTTTTCTGGTTCGCTTCCTCGACCTGATTCTGAATTTTCAATACCTTTTCGGGGACTATGTCACATACGGCGCGAATTTCCACATGATCGATATTCAGCAGATTCCTGACATGTGCCGATCCCATACCGCCTACACCGACATAACCGATTCTGACAGGATCAATTTTGGGCACGGTGAACTCAACCGGCGGATTCTTCAGAGCATTTTGAGCGTACGCTGCAGAGCTTCTCCCCCCCAGCGCCGAAACCAGTCCTGCCGCACTACCGAATTTGAGAAAATCCCTTCGCTTCAGATCGTTCTCGATATTTTTGTGTGATTCACTCATTTTTATCTCCCGGTTTTTATGATTTTATTATTTAACTTAGTGATATCCGAAAGTATTTCCCCATTTGATAATAGCTTTTTCCATCGGTTTATTCAAGTGTAATTTTCAGGAACCACCGGAAGACGGAATCGCACATCTTGTTCTTCATAGTCGTATTTGCACTCTGATAATCTTCAAGGGCAACCGCAGGGGATTGCCCCTACGGTTTAACGGATGCTGTGCAGATTTTGGGTGTAGGGGCGAACCCGTGTGTTCGCCCTGTCTTTCCTATTGTCTGAACCTTGATTTTCCTGATTTTAGGATTATCTTGATTATTAAAAAAACAACAAAACTTGTCGCATCTTAGCAATTTTTTTCTGCAAAGTCGGGTCATGTAATCAGGGAAATCAAGCAAATCATGGTTCTGACATTTTAGGCAACATCCATCAAAGGCAGACACAGGGATCTGCCCCTAAAGGCTACATAGATATTGTGCAGATTCAGTGTGTAGGGGCGAACCCATGTGTTCGCCCTGTAGTAGAATCGTTCCCACTTCTTCGTAAGAGTAGTAATTAGGGGATAAGTTCCGGTTTTCAGTATTCCCGGAAAATATAAAACAAACGATGCATCCTATTTCAATTGATTAACTTTGAACAATATGTTATTTTTAATACTATTATGGACAAAAAAAATGAACAACCCAGAGTTGCCGTAGCGACAGGTAAAACCCGTGAAGAGACGGTCAGGAAGGCAATAGACCTTGTCCGTGAGGAATTGCTGGCCAATATCATAGGCAGCGTGATGATCAAGCCCAATTTCCTCTCGTCGGTCAATAATCTTGCATCAACACAGGCCGGGGCTGTGAGGCCGGTCATCGAACTGCTCCGTGATGCCGATGCTGAGTCGGTTATAATTGCCGAGGGCGGTTCACGGTCCACTCCGCAGGCGTTCGATAATTTCGGTTATCGTGAGATGGCAAAACAATTTTCTGCAGAATGCGTCGATTTGAATCACGGTCATTTTTCACGGTCGTTTGAGATAATAACAGGAAACCGGACATCCCACATCGCCCAATATGCCGACCTTACAGGTAAGGTGGACACCATTATTTCGGTTCCGGTGGCAAAAACCCATGATACTGCCGGAGTAACATTGTCGCTCAAAAACATGATGGGCTGTCTCAGACGGGTACACCGTCCCCGCATGCACGGTATAAGGATTGGAGGACTTCCCTCATTAATCGGTGAAACGTTATGGAATACAATCGAAGGGCATCCGTTAGTGATTAAAAGTTTTTCAGGAGTTATTTTCAGTATTGTGCAGAGAATCCGTTCACGAAACACAAAAAAGGATGACTCCGTCAATACCGGATTTATCAAACAGGTCGGAGCCATGGCGGAAAATTTAGCCAGACTCGGCGAGATACTTATGCCTGATATAGCTATAATTGATGCATTTGAGGCGATGGAGGGAGATGGTCCGGGAAGCGCCGGTACGCCCGTAGCCATGAAAGTAGCGGTTGTGGGAACCGATCCCATAGCATGCGATACGGTCATGGCGTCCATGATGGGATTTGAATCCTCCGATATCGGTTATCTGACGCTGGCACATGAGCGGGGTCTCGGTGTTGCCGACATCGGAAAGATAGAAATTGTTGGCGAGGATCCCGGACAGTTAAGACGATATTTCAAGCCTCATTCGAATTTTCCTGTCCAGAAAAAATGGCGTGAAGCATGGAACGACTGATTAACCGGTTACGACATATAACATCAGAAACGCTCTGTTTATTCTGCAGCATGTTTTTCATGCTTTCGGTTCAAAATGTTACTGCCGAAAAGCCACAAATAATGCAATGGTCTGCGGCAGATATGCTTCCATTCGGTAATGATATTTCGATTCTTCGTTATGGCGCCTATGGATCAGGAGCATATCCACAACGAATAAACCTGCCCGGTAGTTGTGTGAGAGTGAGAATCGATGGAGTCCCCCTACCCTCTTTGTCACCGTTCGGGCCTGATCTGGAGCTGATACCCTCGGCATTTATCGATTCTGTTGATTGTACCGACGGGAGTGCAATCAACATTTACACTCGCACTATGGATTCCGAGATTCCGGAAACAGAAACGAATTTTTTACTTGGTCAAAGGAGACGATTCGGCCTGCAGGCTGTAATGGAGAGACCAATGAGTCCATCAAGTTTCATTATTTTCGGAGGATCTTCAAACGGTACACACAGTGACAAATTTTCCGAAACTAATAGTTACCGTAGTTATTTTACAAAATATCAGCGTATGCTGGAAAGCGGCGGCTCGCTTTTTTTTACGGCAATAGCATTAAGAGACCGTGACGGTCTCAGAGATTTGAGCGCGCAGGACCATATGGGTGAACGGGAGACGGATTTAATAACGATAACTACCGGCATAAAAAGTTATCGGCTTACTTCGAGGACTACCATATCTCCAATAGTCTATTACAGAAGCGGAATTTCACGAATCGACCGGTACAATCTCGAGAAAAGTCTCGATGATGACGCTGCCGGCTTTTCCGTAATTTCATCAACGCAGCGCGGCAATACGAGTTTTGATGTATCTCTCACCAGCGATTCGAGATTCATCGATTCCCGGTTGCACGAAAATTCATGGACATATAATGATACCCGCCTTACAGGAACCTGGAAATGGATGGGAAATCGTTTTCGATACATAGCGGGTGGTGGAATTATCAGGTCATCCGAATACGGGACCGGTGGACAGGGCGAAAGTGAACTGGCTTTTAAACTTACACCCTCGACCGAATATTCCGTTCACGGTACTTTAAGCGAAGAGGCTCCCGGTGGCGGTTATGAAATATATCCGTCACTGGTTTTCAGCGATACAACTTTAGTCTCCGATCTTGACTTGTATAGATTCATTGAGATTGAATCCGGATTTACGATGAAACGGATTTTACTTACATACGGAATATCGGGTTTCAATACTATCGGTAAACAGCCTGCTTATAATCCGGGTACATCATCGGTCAATATTTCGGACAAAGAAACATTCTCAGGCGTTAAACTAACTGTAAGCACCAATGAAAAAGAGAAATACCGGTCTGATTTCACCATGCGGTATATTAATTCATCACATATGGAAAACATTTGGCCGGTTCCCCGGCTGGAGATTATATCACAGACCAAACTCACGAAAGAATTTGTACATAACAAACTTCACGCGACGGTATTATGTAATGCACATGTATCAAGCTGGAACAACGGACCGACAAGTCCCGACGGCACATCGCTTTATCTCGATAGCGGAATCGCGATAAAAGTACTTTCTTTGTCATTGTTCTATATGGTGGAAAACATAACCGGAGAAAACACCGAATGGTTCGATGTTTTGCAATGGCAGGGAAGAAATGCAATGTGGGGTGTCAGATGGAAGCTGGAAAACTGATGTATAATAGCTATTCTAAAAAATGACTATAAAATTTTCTCCAAAAAAAACCGGGTAGAATTTTTTTTTAGAAATCGTATTCGATATGCCTGTCATTGCGAGGAACAAAAAGACGAAACAATCTCATCGAATGACCACAACTACATAACACAGGTAATATAAAGATGCAGGAAATACAGGAAAAGATTACCGAACGTGCGATTCTTGTAAACGTAGTTGAAGACAAAAAGTTAAGCGGTAATTCTGATTTTGATCCGTTGGAGGAACTCAGGCTTCTCGCAGATACGGCGGGTGCGCAAGTTGTCGGAACATTAAGCCAGATTCGTTCCCACATAGACAGCACCTACTTTATCGGAAAAGGAAAAGCCGATGAATTGAAGGATGAGGTCGAAAAACTTGAGGCCTCAAGTGTGATTTTTAATAACGATCTTTCACCGGCTCAGGTTTCGAATCTTCAAAAACTCCTCGGTGTAAAAGTCATCGACCGTTCCGGCCTGATACTCGATATTTTCGCACTCAGGGCACGAACCCGTGAGGCAAAAACCCAGGTCGAACTGGCTCAGTTGAAGTACATGCTTCCCCGTCTGACCCGTCAATGGACTCATTTGTCGCGGCAGGTTGGTGGAATCGGGACCAGAGGCCCGGGTGAAACCCAGCTCGAGGTCGACCGCCGCCGTATCAGAGACCGTATCGCACATCTGTCACAAGTACTCGATACTATCTCAAAACGCCATTCTGTTTCGAGAAAAAAGCGGAGAGATTGTTTCAAGGTGTCGCTGGTGGGTTATACAAATGCCGGCAAATCAACGTTACTTAATGCACTCAGCGGAGCCGATGTACCTGTGGAAAACAAGCTGTTCAAAACCCTCGATTCGATTACTCGAATGATCAGGTTTAAATCGACACCGGATATTCTTCTCTCGGACACCGTCGGATTTATCAGAAATCTGCCCCATGATCTTATCGCTTCGTTTCAAACAACTCTCGATGAGGTAAAAGAGGCCGATCTCTTACTGCATGTAATTGATATTACAAATCCCGAATGGGAAAATCAGATCGATGTCGTTAAAACAGTACTTTCCGATATGGGTGCTTCTGAAACGGATACGGTTATGGTATTTAATAAGATTGATATGGTAAAAAATGAAGCACTGCTGAAGGCCATGCAATCCCGTTTCTCCTCGGCACTCTTTGTTTCCGCACATGACGGGACAGGAATCGAGGAACTGAAGGAGAAGCTTAAATATTTTATGCTGCGGGGACAGTTAACGCTTACCATGGCTTTCGGCCCCCATAACAATAAACTGCTGAGCGAGATATACCGCTATGGTAATGTTATCGATTCTAAAGAAAACGGCGACACGGTCAATATAACATTTAATATTCCTGTTCCGATTGCACAAAAACTCGGAATTCCACCCAAAAATGATAATTGAAAGAATAGGCTTGACTGAGGTGCCAGATTTTTCTATATTTTCGAACTGTTGGGCGATTAGCTCAGATGGTTAGAGTGCCTGCTTGACATGCAGGAGGTCACTGGTTCAATTCCAGTATCGCCCACCAAAACAACAACTAATGAAAATTGGCACAACAGGCAGGCATGTTAAGTATACATATTACTTGGTGTTATATTATACAGTGAACATTATAAAATTTAAGAGCATACCTTCATTATTTATCAAAAATATCTTTTTACATCCCCATATTTTTCTCCTCCGGAATGTTTAATGTGATTGTTGATACATCTCACCTAAATATTATAAATTTTTATCCTCTTGCTTACCCACAAATTAATTACTCTACAAATTTAATAAAGTGTTTGATTAATTCTTTATAATTTTTTTATATATAGACGCCTAATTTTTACATCTTTTTTATAATTTCCTGACCATATTATCTATAGGAGTAAGGCATCACGTATAATGTATCACGTATAATATAGGTGTGATATGGATAATCTCGATATTATTGCAATTTTCTATCCTCCAGTTGCCGTGTGGTTGGTATTTGGATTTTCAAAAGTATTCTTGATCAATCTCGTATTGACGGTGTGTGGATTTTACCCTGGAGTGATTCATGCTTTACGTATTCTCCATGAAACATATACCAAGACTCATGATACTCACAATGCGCGAAATACTCTGTGACAACCATGACAGAAGGAGATATCATGACAATCAAGATGATTATATTATTCGTTATTATCTTTATTGTATGGCTCTTTGTTGTCGTTGAAGCAATCTATAGTATATATGTTAATTTCTATAAAAATGGTTCAAAGAAACGATAATCTCTATGAGTAATACCCCTCAAACAGAACAATTCTGGCAATCGACCGGTGTGCTTCTTGTCTGTGTAGGTTCAAGCCCATCATCTGCCCGCGTAGTACGGGCTGCCAAACGGATGGCTGACGCTTTCGGATGCCCATGGATAGCCGTGCATGTCGAACATCCGCATGAAAGTAAAGATAATCAACGACGAAGCGCCGATATCCTGAAACATGCTGAAAAACTCGGCGCTGAAGTGGTAACGATTGCTGGGGATGATATTGCTGAAAGCATCATAGAATATGCCCGGTTACGGGGTGTCAATAAAATCATGGTTGGTAAAACAGGGAAAGGATTAATCTCGCAATTAATTCACGCATCGTTGGTTGATAAACTCCTTCGATTGAGCGGCGATATTGATGTACTTGTCGTTCGCGGTGAAGGCGAATCCCTGTCACACAAAACACCCCACGCTAAACTCCTTCGTTTTAGACTCAATCATATTTCCGGGACGGTACTGATCCTTACCGTATGCATGTCGGTATCCGCGTTGTTCAAGTGGTACGGGCTCGCTGATGCCAATATTGTCATGGTCTTTCTGTCCGGTGTAGTATTAATTGCCGGGCGATATGGTCGTTGGATAGGTGTTGTCGCTTCACTGGGTAGTGTAGTTCTTTTCGATATTCTGTTTGTCGAACCGTACTTCACATTAAGCGTCCATGATACCCAGTATTTCATTATGTTCGCCGTTATGCTGGTCATCACCTTGTTTGTCAGCGATCTGACTGCTCGGATCAGACGCCAGGCTGATATTGCGGAGTGTCACGAACGAAGAACGGAGATTCTTTACTCATTGAGTCGTCATCTTGCGACCTCCTCGGGAGTGAATTCACTGGTAAGCGTTGTACAAACCCAGCTTTCGGTAATTTTTGACGCTGATGTATCTGTATTACTTCCTGATAATAACGGAGGATTATCCTCTTCCTATATCGAAACAAAGTTTATCCAAAATAATAACGAATGGGAAGCCGCTCGTTGGGCCATTCGTCATAATCATCCCGCCGGATATGGAACTGATACTGGACATAATATTTCCGGTTTGTTTATACCACTCGGCACTGCCGACAAAGTGCTTGCCGTGCTTGGAATTCGTCTTAAAGATAATAGTGAGTTGTCACTTGAGCGAAAACAAATGCTCGAATCATGTGTAACCCAGATATCGGTTGCACTTGAACGGGAACATCTCGCTGAAGAATCACAAAAGGCATTGCTTCAGATTGAAGCCGAACGATGGCGAAACGCTTTACTAAGTTCCATATCCCATGATCTTCGGACTCCTTTAGCCGGTATTGCCGGAACAGCCAGCGCTTTGATTACCATTGAAAACAAGCACGAAAAACCGGAACGTCTTCAGCTTCTTGAAAACATTTCCATTGAAGCAAACCGGCTGTCCCGTTTAGTGGAAAACCTCTTGAGTCTTGTGCGTATCGAATCAGACCGGGCCGTTCTCAAAAAGGAATGGTTGCCGCTTGAAGAAGTGGTCGGTTCATCACTTCAGGCATTACGGCACCAAATTGCAGACCGGCGCATATCGACCCATTTACCGGAGAATCTGCCACTTGTATTCATCGATGGTGTCCTTATCGAACAAGCGATTATCAATCTTCTCGATAATGCGGCAAAATACACCCCTCAAGAAAAAGGTATCACCATCAACGCCAATATTGAAGGTGAGAACGTTGTCCTCGAAGTTCAGGATGAGGGCATGGGAATCACTCCGGAGGAGATGCCACACCTGTTCGATAAGTTTTTTCGTGGTGGCAGAAAGCCATCAGGCAGTGGATTGGGGCTCACAATCACGAAAGCTATTGTAGAGGCGCATAATGGCTGTATTGTGGCAGAGAATATAACAAATGGTGGAGCATGTTTCAGGATTACATTGCCGATTGGCGGTCAGCCGCCTCTGCTTGATGTTACCGACTTTGAAACAATATCGTAAGTGTAGCGGGTACACTCTATGGAAACGAATATGTCATCAGTACTGATAATCGAGGATGAGAAAGCAATCAGCTCCTTTCTCAAGGTTATTCTCGAAAATAAAGGATACCGGATAACCATTACCGAAACGGCTCGGGATGGTCTCTCGGTGTTATCGACAATGCCTGATATCATCATTCTCGATCTGGGGCTTCCTGACCGTGACGGCATGGAAATCATTCCGGAGATACGGGAATGGTCGCAGATACCAATCATTATCGTATCGGCACGGGGGCGCGAAAAAGACAAAGTTATGGCACTGGATATCGGCGCTGACGATTATCTGACAAAACCTTTCGGCGCCGAAGAATTACTCGCCCGTATGAGAGTGGCGTTACGGCATTCGAACCGGTTCAAGAATACTGTCGGAGAAGAATCCGCTCATTATGTGAACGGTGGTCTGTCCATTGACTATGTAGCTAGACGAGTGTTTATAGACGACCGTGAAATACACCTGACACCTCTGGAGTATCGCCTTCTGACCGTCCTGTCTCAGCATACAGGAAAGGTGCTAACCCATCAGTTTCTGCTCAAAGAAGTTTGGGGTGTCAAATATATCAGCCAGAATCATTATGTCCGTGTGTTTATGGCGAATCTCAGAAATAAAATAGAGAAAGATCCGGCATATCCACAATACCTACTAACTGAACAAGGTATAGGATACCGCCTTATCGACTTTATAGAGGAATGACTCATGAAATGGGTGAAAAATATTAAGTGGTCGTTGAAAAAGAAAATTTTTGCCGGGTACGGCATTGTTCTCATTCTACTGCTTGTTGTACTCGGATGGTCTCTCGTCCATATCAGCAGACTCGGCCGAGCCAGCGATGCCATTCTCAGTGAAAACTATAAAAGTATACTTGCGGCGGAGAATATGATCAATGCGCTTGAAAGACAGGACAGTGCCATCCTGTTCTTGTTGCATGGCAAAGTCGAAGAAAGTGTAAAACAATACCGGAATAATGAAATGATTTTTATGGAGTGGTTTGGTCGAGCAAAAGACAATATAACTATCGCAGGAGAAGACTCTATTATTTACCAGATTGAAAATGAGTACAAAAATTATCTGGTACAGTTTATGATTTTGAAAGATGCATATGAAAATGAGAAGGCTACTATTACTGAATTGATGGAAGTGCTTTATGGTAAATTACAAATTACCACATTCCATGCTCTTTATAATTCATGCATTAATCTCCGGGAACTTAACCAAGCAACAATGTTTAAAGCGAGTGATAATGCTGCTCGTCTTGCCCGTCACGCGATGATATCCATGACATTAATCGGATTGCTGACAATTGCGGTCGGTGTGGGTTTCAGTCTGTTTCTTGCCAATTTCATTACACAGCCAATCCGTCAGTTAATTGTCGGTACTCATGAAATCGCAGAAGGTAATTACACAGTCAATATTCCCAAGCGTTCCACGGATGAATTCGGTTTGCTGGCTGACGATTTTAACACCATGACTGAAAAGCTGAAATCGTATCATGATTTAAATTTTGAGCGATTGATGTCGGAGCGCAGAAAAAGCGACGCCATCATTTCAAGCATTGATGAAGGATTGGTTTTTGTAGATGCTGATTTTAAGATAGCCAATATAAATCCGGCCGCCGCAAAAATATTCAATGTCGATATCCATAGTGCGGAAGAACGGCATTTTCTTGAAATCGTCAAACAGCCAATACTATTCGATTATATCAAAAACGCTTCAGAAACCGGGAAACTCCCCGCAATAGAGACCGATGAAAACATTTTAACGATAAAGCATAATGAAAACATAAAATACTACCAGTTTTACATTACTCCGGTAAGAACAAAAGATGATATCAGCAAGGGTGTCGTGTTATTACTGAGGGATATCACCCGCTTGAAGGAACTGGACCTTTTAAAAAGCCAGTTTGTCATGACCGCGTCACATGAACTGAGGACACCACTAACCAGCAGCATCATGAGCATCGATCTTCTGGTTGAACACTCGCTTGAAATCCTTGACGAAAAAGACCGTGAACTCTTGAACGCCGCCCAGGAAGAACTCCACCGCCTTCGTTTCCTGGTGAATGATTTACTCGAACTCTCGAAAATTGAATCCGGCAAAATTGAACTTGTGTTTGACAATGTTATTATGTCTGATCTGGCTGCTAAAGCTGTATCAGTATTGAATACACAGGCTAACGAAAATGGTATTGACCTGATAGTTGATATGCCCCAAAACCTTCCCGCCGTTCGTATCGATCCTAATAAGATAACCTGGGTCATAACCAATCTTGTTTCAAATGCTTTCAGATATACCCCCCGCGGCGGCTACGTTAAGTTAACCGCTGAACCGGTTGGCAACCAAATACAGGTATCAGTCACCGACAACGGCTCGGGTATCCCGTATGAGTATCAATCGCGAATATTCGACAAGTTTGTTCAGGTTAAAACAAACCACGTTTCCGGCGGAAGCGGTCTCGGACTGGCAATATGCAAAGAGATTGTCCGAGCACATAAAGGCACGATCTGGGTCGATTCGGTCCCGGAAGAAGGAAGCACCTTCAATTTTACCCTGCCTGTCACGGAGCCGCTTCACTCATAATTAACTGGAGGATTATGTATGTCAGATAAAAAAATTAGCGTTTTAGTGGTTGATGATGAGAAGAATATTCGTCTCACGCTCACTCAGGCGCTTGATTCACCCAAACTGAGAATCGATACGGTGGTTAATGGCGAGGAAGCACTTCAAAAAATCGCAATGAACGATTATCAAATACTCCTGCTTGATCTCAAAATGCCGGGTATGGATGGCATGGAGGTGCTGAAGCGTATCAGCGAGTCACGTCCAGATATCCGGGTAATTATCATCACCGCCCATGGATCAATTGATTCGGCGGTTGAAGCGATGAAGCTCGGCGCTGTCGATTTTATTCAGAAACCCTTTGCCCCTAATGAAATCAGATCGCTGGTAACATCGGTCATTGCGCGTGAAACGTTGAGCGAAGAAAAGGCGAACGATTACACATCTTTTCTCGAGCTTGCGAAACGTGCTATTTCAGACCGGCATTTTGATACGGCAAAAACCCTTGTCGGGAAAGCGATTTCAATCGATAACAGCCGCCCTGAAGCGATGAATCTTCTGGGCGCCCTGCATGAAATCGAAAAAAATATCCTTGAGGCGCAAAAGTATTACCGCGTGGCAATAGCCATCGATTCAACATATAAACCGGCTTTGGACAACCTGCATCGTTCAACGAGTTGGACACGGGAAGGCCAGATTATTATCGATACCGGGAAAAACCAGGAGATGGGCCAGAATGCTGAAGAAAAGTAACAGCAAGTATATCATTATTGTCGGTTGCGGACGGCTTGGTTCCTATCTTGCCAACAGATTCAGCCATACGGGACACAGTGTTGTTGTCATTGACGGAAAAACGGAGTCGTTTGAGAAACTGTCATTACATTTCAGCGGTTTTAAAATTGAAGGAGACGCCACGGAATTACAGGTCTTGAAACAGGCAAAGATCGATCGTGCCGACCTTCTGCTCGCCACCACTGAACGTGACAATATCAATCTCATGGTCGCTCAGGTGGCCCAGAAAATATTCAAGGTTCCCCATGTCATGGCCCGTGTTTATATACCTGATCGCGAAAATATTTACCGGGACTTGGGAATCGAAACCATATGCCCCACGACGATTGTTGGTGATCTTGTTGCCGATCTTTATATGGAAGGATTAGTGCACGACAGAAAGAATGAAGGAGTTTCCGGTTGATGGATTCCATTCTTATTGTCGGCGGGGGAAAACTCGTCTATTTCCTGACACGCGTCTTAATAGCAAAAGGTTCACGAGTAACCATTATCAACAAGGATAAGTCCGAATGCGCACACCTTGCTCATTCTCTCAAAGCTACCGTCGTTCTCGGTAACGGCAGCGATCCGTCTGTCCTCGATGAAGCAGGAGCAGGGATTATTGATATGATTATCGCTGTCACACCCAATGATCAGGATAATCTTGTCATCTGCCAGATGGCGACAATACGCTTTGGAGTTAAAAGAACGCTTGCCCTTGTCAACGATCCTGATAACGAAAAAGTGTTTAAAGAACTGGGAATCTCGGCATTTTCGACAACACGGATAATAGCGGGTCTGATCGAGCAAAAAGCGGGATTCGAAGAAATTTCAAACCTTATCCCGGTCGGTGAAGGGAAAGTAACACTTGCGGAAATCATTATTGACGAAACATCGCCTGTTTCGGGTAAAACCTTGCGTGAAATTCATATGCCGCCACAGTCATTAATCGGGTACATTGTCAGGCA
>JAFGMP010000360.1 GCA_016927495.1 Candidatus Latescibacterota bacterium
ACCATCAACAAGCAGCAAGCTTCCGTTTTTTGTCATCACAACGCAAAGACCATCGGTACAGATACCATAATCATATAATTCAGTTTCTGAACCATTGATCACCACATATGTATCGTCCGGAGTGAAAAAAGCCGAACCATCACCGGAATCCACTGTTTTCTGTTCTCCAAATAGCAAAGCCGAAACTGCTTTTCCCCCGGTTGTTCCCGTAGTGACCGTCACCCTCCCCATAGGTTCGACAGGATCATCGGTATAATTTGCGAGTTTTACCGGATCGGGTGTTATGGTATATTTAGATGGCGAACTGATCCCCATAGGAAATCCATAGAGCGATGTTTTACCTGAACTGATTTCAAATTTGCCATCTAAATCCCTAATATCGCTGTACTTCGGGCCATGGAACAATACATCCATTGTCGCTTCGCCGCTTTTAGTTTCAAACCTGTCGATAATGATGGCTGTTCGAGGGTGCAAATAAAGAATACCGCGTTGAAGTTTTTTCACATTACCGAGATAGACAGGACTGAGATCACCGAGTGCAAATGCCATACTTTCGTCTGATACAAAATCGGTTATCCGGGCAAAATCTGACATACCGGTGGCATATTTCTCATGATCACCCGTTCGCTGACTTTGCGGGTTATGATTGATTAATATACAATTATGGCCGACCGGTTGAATGATATGGCTCTGATATATGGGATCTTCATAATAATCACTGTATTCCTGCTCCGTTATAAAAAGTTCGCCCCGGTCAGCGAGGAAAAAAGTTCCCTGATCGATATGCTGGTGATTGCCGAAGGGGCCGCACCTGAATGTAAGTACGAACGGTTCCGGTCCGGGACCTGAACGGAACACAACAGTTCCCGTACTTTTAAACCATTTTGCTCCGGTGAGGTTTTCCGGAGGTTTTCTTGGGATATTGTCAATATCAAATAAAACAGTATGATACGAAGTAAATGCGGGAGCCGGTGGATTGAGGTCATAAAACCAGGCTAATTCGGGATCACGGAATTTGTCGATCAACCAGGGACAGAACGCCATGTCCGGAAGTGAAATCCGTGCGTCCCCAAATGTAAAATACATCCCGGCATTATGGTCGGCTGCCCAGAAGCCTTCGGTGTACTGCCTGTCGAGCCAGGGACTCATGTCGATGTTCAGGCTGTTCTTTAAAAACGGCAGCACCTCGGAATAAATCCACATAGTCCCGTAACCGTATCCGAATCCTTCGAGACAGCTGCTGTCACCGCCATATACGGTATTCATGTGCGCTTTTATTTTGTAGAGGCATCCACTCAGATAGGGTTCAAATTGGTCCGTATTGTCAGTTTCACCCAAAATTGCACAAGCTCCCGCAATTGCTCCACCGGCAATGGCTGTTATCCAGTTGGATTCATTGCATGTACACATGTCGGCAACAACATACGTACGGTAAGCCGGTTTCAGGCCGTTTCTGATCATCGCCTTTCTGACGATTTCGCGTTCCGTTTCGGTCAACAGGTCATAGAGGATGTCGTAGGTTAAGGCAAGATTATAGGTTGTATAGTACTGATATAAATAGATATGATGTCCTCTATTCCTCATCCAGGGGTGATTCCAGCTCGGCCATTGACACAGCGATACCATAGCTTTTTTTGCCCATTCACCCGCTTCTGAATCGCCATCAACCGTATATACAATTGCATTGGTAAGCGCACGCTGCGGGATGGTAGCAATACGCGTTCTGTAAGGTTCGAATGAACTAAGCCATCCTTTTGTGGGAAATGTGTCAAGATCATAGGGTAGGTTTACCGACAATCTTTCACGGGCATCCTGTGCTTCCAATCTGATTTTTTCAAGAAACGGCTTGTATTTATCACTTTTCAGTCTTGTTATAAAATCATGTTTGTTCTGAGAGTTAAACCAGAACCTGGGATGTTCCGAATACATGGCATCGTCCAGAACCATAAAAGAAAATGATGAACGGGCAACCGGCTCATTTTTCTTTGTACCGGTCAACCTCACCTCATACATCCCGGCAGGGAATGTTTTTGCATCAATTTTAACAGATTTGATTGTTACCCAGGAGCCACCATCCTTTTTCATCGGTACCGTTCGAATCGTATGTTCGGGTCGATCGAATCGAACTATCTGTGCTGTAATGATGTCGGGATTTGAATAGGGGAACATACCTTTGATGATAAGTTCATCGCCATATCGGTAATGTTTCATAGCGATATCAGAATCCCATTCCTCCAAAGATACCGTTCGTGGTTGTTCATACCTGAAGGTAGCTTCACGCTGTCCTGAAACTAAAAAATCATCAAATCCAATAGCTATCGGCATGTCAGGATCAGCATGTTCAAAGCGAACGGTTATGGCGAAGGCTGTTATATCGAGGTGATCTGTTTTTATTCGACCGGCAGCATCAAATATTTCTTTTAAACCAAAATCTACCGTAACCCACTTATTCGTTAAGGGCTTCATAAAACGTGAACGTATCCTGTCTCCGTCCAACATCGGCAGATCGATCCCGATCCATGAGGGTTCAAGCGAAGTTTTGATGTAATACCGAAAAGATATATGACTTTCGTTATCGAGTCGAATGTTCAAACGTTTTACTATTCCGGTAAGCTGCGGTACATTCCATTGCGGATAAATGATTTTGCAGAGAACCGTACCCTCCTCACCCGGGACTATTGTTCCGGGATATATATACGGCGCTTCATATGCGGCATCCTGTACCGGCGGATAACTTGACCATGCCATGAGCTCACGGGTTTCGAAGTCCTGGCGGTAAACATACGGTTCATAATCCGATGCAAAAACCGAACTTACACTATACAACACATAAAGACAACAGAGCATCATTTTCATGCTTTAACTCCCGGAATTCATTATGTATTATCGTCTCATTTTCGAATGTATATTAATATTGCGTTTGTGTCGCCTCATCCTATTGAAGGGATAAACCAGTAACTTTGCCTGTAATAGAATTTCTTCTGGGTACTTTTTTTATTTTTTGGATAAAATATGATAATATTATATACAAAAATAATAAGCATAATTCTTTTTTTGTTATGAAGAAGCGTTAAATACAATTATTACACTATGTATTTTATCAATATCTGCAATCAGTATTGCAAGTATAAGAAAATGTTTGGTTATAATACAAGGTTAAATAGGGATAAAAATCCATATACAGGGGATGAAATAATTTCAAAGATTTCAAAAATTTGAGGAATTGGATATTCGCAAAGTTCAGACGGAAAATCTGATATGTCTTGCTAAACTATCGTTACACAATATATACACATTAATAAGATTTGAAAATATTTTCGGCTCGTTGATAAAGAGCTTCTTTGATTAAGTAAATTTACCGCCGGAGTTCCGTACAATGGTTATTGAATAATTTCATGATGTTACATGCGTAATCTTAAAAAAATGGAATATATATTGGGAAAAATGTTGGGAGCAAATAATAAGTCATACAAAAAAAGACTCGTTTGATTGCGCCTAAGTCCTTGTTTTTATTGATGGTAGCCCATAGGGGAATTGAACCCCTGTTTCCGGCGTGAGAGGCCAGCGTCCTTGGCCACTAGACGAATGGGCCATCTAATAATCATTGTACGAACAAGAAAATAAAAATAAACACGCTAAAATACAAGTCATTTATTCAAAAATCCCGTAATTAAGGTTTGTGATTCGTAATTATCCCGATAGGATTATTTTAATTTTTTCAAGCGGCGCGGTATTCAGTATATCCTTTTTGGCAAGCCACCCTTTTCTTGCGATTTTCACCCCATACCTATACTGTGACAGCGAGCTAATATCATGGGCATCGGGATTTATGCTGATTTTGACTCCCAGGCTGGCAGCTAAACGTAAATATCGCCAGTCGAGGTCAAGGCGACGGGGATTTGCATTAAGTTCAACCGCAACTCCATGTTCGACGCATGATTCAAGGACACGTTCGATATCGACAGGATAACCTTTCCTTGCCAGAAGGAGTCTGCCGGTGGGATGCCCGAGCATTGTCACAGACGGGTGCGATATAGCCCGAATTATTCGTTCCGTGGCTTCTTCCTTGCTCATATTGAATTTCGAATGGACCGAAACTATGACAAAATCGAATTTATCGAGAATTCTCTCATCATAATCAAGAGCACCTCCGCCGAGAATATCAGACTCTATTCCCTTAAATATATATATTCCATTATCTGTCTCGTTCCATGCATCAATTTCATCCCACTGGGCTTTCAACCGTTCAACCGAAAGTCCACCCGCATATCCCGCACTCACCGAATGATCGGATATGCCGATATACTCCATTCCCATTTTCCGAGAGGCTTTTGCAAGTTCTGCAATGGAATCTGAGCCGTCCGACCATACGGTGTGTATATGAAAAATTCCCCGTATATCCGTGTCTTCCACAAGGGCCGGTATACCATTCGAGCAAGCCGCTTCTATTTCATCGGTATTTTCTCTGATCTCCGGTGGAATGAATGCCATATTCAGTTGATCAAACAATTCTTGTTCGTTATGTATCGTAACAATGTCACCGTTATGGTAAAGACCGTCATCCTTTATCTCATAGCCATTCTTCTTTGCATAAACATTCATAGATGCTACATGTTCGACCGAACCGGTATTGTAATAAAGCGCTGCCGGAAAATATTCTTCATCGAAAAATTTCAAAATACATATAAAATCATTGTATAGACCGATAGTTACCTTATTATTTTCGTGCTCAATGATTCTTTTCACACTATCAAGCAATATGAGATGATTTTCCAAGGTATCAAGCTCAATGTGACTTATCGAGGCAATGAAAACCAATTGCTCAACAGTTTCACAACAACGCCTTAATGAACCGGCTGTACTGAGATATATGAATCCGGGAATCATTTTCAATTCAGCAAGTAATTGATCACTTAAAATTTCGGCATCACTATAAAGCATGTGCCCATGGAAACTTCTGATTAAATCGATCCCCTGTAATATTTTTTCCTGGGATTTTTGGCCAAAACCATCGAGCAGTTTTATTCTGTTTTCAAAACATGCATATTCAAGCTCACCAATTGATTGTACACCGAGTTCATCGACAAGCTTCCTGACTTTTTTTACACCGAGACCCGGAATTTGCAGCATTTCTATAACCTCGGGAGATATTTCACTTTCAAGTCTGTTAAGATATTCCAAAGTGCCCGTCGATATCAGCTCAATTATTTTTTCTGCGAGCGCATTTCCGATTCCCTTGATGTTTTTGAGATTATCCGTGGAGGTATAATTTCCCAGATTGGATGAAAGATTGTTAATTGTTCTGGCGGCATTGTAGTATGCTCGGACTTTAAAGGGATTCTCACCTTTCAGTTCAAGAAGCTTACCTATATGTTCGAAAATTTTAGCAATTTCCTTATTTTTCATATCATTAATTCCTGAACTTTGATAATCACTCT
>JAFGMP010000361.1 GCA_016927495.1 Candidatus Latescibacterota bacterium
CACCCCGAAGAACTGCCAATTATCGAAGTTCACCCCAACCCGTTCAACCCGAGAACGACGATAAGTTATTCATTACCTGAGGCGGCGGATGTTAAGCTCGATGTTTATTCGATATGCGGTCAGAAGATAGAAACGCTGATTGATGGTTTTATGAATGTCGGAATCCACACTGCTTTATTCGACGCATCGAAACACGGTTCGGGAATATATATCTACCGGTTTCAGGCCGGGGAGTATGTGAAGACCGGGAAGATGGTGATGGTTAAATAAAAGAATAGGCAGAAGGCACAGAGGCACAGAGGCAGAAGGGAAAGACGACCGGGATTGCCGGGATTATCAAGGATTACCGGGATTTTTAAAATGATAAGGTGCCTGTGGGTTAGTATTTGTAGGGGCAATCCCTTGTGGTTGCCCTGTCCTTTTGGACACCCCCCTGTCAGGGGGGACAAAAAAGTGGTTCATCAATTTGCGTTAGCATCGATTTTTTAAAATCCCTCCTAACAGGGGGGAAACGGCGAAGCCGAGGGGGGTCATTTTTGGATTAGCTTCTCTTTTTTCCCACGCATCTTTTCAGGAAACATAAACACTTTTGTTCCCGTTTTATCGCACATATAGAGCCGTGAAGATGACAATCCGCGGCCGTTTCCATCCGCCCAGAACGCATAGAAGTCGGGATGAGCATTAACCGGCCTTCGAACATACGAATGGTTATACCGGCTGTTATGTGTTACCTGTCTGCTTTTTTCCCAGGTTACACCTTTGTCTTTACTGGTCCAGAAAGCGATTTCTCCGCCGCAGTTATAGGGCTGAGGGCCTGTCTCCGTCGGGCCGATAATACGCCAAAAGTCGTCCTTTTCGATATAGAGGCTTCCCATATCGTAATTATTATCCGAGGTGGTAACCGGATTGATCCGCCACGCGCTGCCGGTCCAGTATGCTGTTGTCCATGTCCGGGGATCATGCTGCGGGCCGGATTCGGAGCCTTTGCCGGTGATATACAGAATCACCGGATTGCCATCGGCATCGAAATTGATGTCCTTCATGTATACGAGAAGGTTTTCTTTACGGTAATTACGAACAAGCGCAGCATTTTCAGGTTCGATTAGCGGTACCGCGACAGGAGTGCCCGCAGCGTTTGTCCATGTTTCACCGAAATCCGTGGTTTCGATATAGTAAAGGTTGGTACGGTTGTTTGCACCGCTCAAGGCAGGATTTTTCCCCGGATTTTCAGGATCTTTCCAGTTTCCTTCGATGTTAAGGTCCGGATGATAATTGAAAGCGGTGCCGACCTTGTTACCGTGCCTCCAGCTAACCTGATAATGTCCCTGGCCGATAGTCGCAAGCTTAAACGGTTCAGACCATTCTTTACCAATCGGGCTGGTCTGCCAGTAGAGGTTACGGCCCTCGATATAACGGGTGTGGAGAAAGAGAAAACCTTTGCCCTTAATATACCATGGTTGGGGATAGGAAAAGTTTGTGGTGTTTATCAGCGAAAACGAGTCAATCGAGTACGGCTCCGTGCTTTTGTAGATATAGGCGGACCGTACCGTACCGTGGGCGCTGACAAATACCCAGATATACCCGTTGTCATCCAGCATGATGGTCGGGTTATCATGGGCGTCGCTTGTTTGTTTGTCGATGAGAACAGTCGGTCGTGGCACTGTACCGGTCGTATGGTCATAGTATGAAACCATCTGGTACAGGTTATTTTCTTTGCCCATCGTGCCGCCGTAACAAAAAAATGTTTTGTTGACTTTTTGTGCGTAATATGCCATTGGGATATGTTTTGCCGTATATGTGGCCATCCCGCCGCTGTAATATATGTACCGGTATTCGTCATCAGACTCCATATCGGCATGCCATATCCCGTGATAGCCATCCGCTTTTTTTGACACAGTGACAGATGGAGTTTTACCGGTGTTTTTACACTCGCATCCTAAAAAAATAAAAAGTGCGGCAATAATCGCGAGGATGATTATATGAATGGATTTTATTTTTTGAAAAGATTGCTTCGCCATTCCATTCCTCGTAATGACAGCAAGAAGAAACATAAATTGATTGCTAAATTCTACACGTTTTGCGCAGTTAAATTTATAATCCGAATTATACACAAAAAGAATTTTTCAAGACCAAACAATGTAATGTTAGTCAGGATAATCCTTCGTTTGTCACTCTGAGTGAAACGAAGAGTCTCAATAAATAAAAAAAATAAGATTCTTCACTTCGTTTAGAATGACGGGATATATGTGATTATGAAAATTCAGATTAATTTTTTTTATGAATATTTTGAGTTAAAGGGTAAAATTTTTTCCCGCTATTTAAGCGGCAGCGGTTTCTCAAATTCATCTGTCATATTCTCAGGTAACTTAAAAGCCTTTTCCCCGGTTTTGTTTGTCATGTACAGCCGCGACGGTGACAGTTCACGACCGTGGCCATCCGCCCAAAATGCATAGAAATCGGGATGAGCATTTACCGGTCGCCGCACATAAGAATGATTATACTCGCTGTTGAATGTGAGTTGAAGGTCTTTTGTCCATGAGTTTCCCTTATCGGAACTGGTCCATACGGCGATTTCACCGCCCGGATTATATTTCTGCGGGCCTGTTTCTGTCGGTGCGATGATTCGCCATGTCCCGTCTTTCTCGATGTAGAGGCTTCCCATATCATAGTTGTTATCGGAAACCATCGCCGGCCTGATGATCCATTCTCTGCCATTCCAGAATGCAATAGTCCATGTTCTCGGTGCATTCTTCGGGCCAGCCTCATACCCCCTGCTGGTGATATACAGGATAACCGGATTGCCTGCTTTATCAAAATTGATGTCTTTCATATACACAAGAAGCCCATCCTGTTCATAATTATGTACAAGTGCAGGATTATCGATAGCAGTAAACGGGGTTTCGACCGTTTTCCCATCGACCGTTTTCCATGATGTGCCAAAATCTTCCGTTTCGAGATAATAGAGATTGGTACGGTAGTTCAGGCCATTCAGTTTCGCGTTTGCATCAGTATCACGTGTCGGGTCGTTCCAGTTGCTGCTGAGGGTTTCCGGGTGATAGTTGAAGGCCGTACCGAGTTTACTACCGTGCCGCCAGCTTATCTGATAATGGCCCTGTTTGATTGCGGAGAGCTGCTGAGGTTCCGACCATGTGATTCCGTCAGGGCTTGTCGACCAGTAAAGGAATCTTCCGCCGTGATAGAGCGTATGAAGGAACAGGAAACCTTTGCCCTCGATATACCAGGGCTGCGGGTAGGAGAAATTCGTTTCTTTGATGAGTTCAAACGAGTCGACTGAGTACGGTTCCCTGCTTTTATAGATATAGGAAGGCCGTGCGGTTCCGTGCGCGCTGACAAAAATCCATACATAACCATTATCGTCGAGCATGATAGTCGGATTGTCATGAGCATCATCGGTTTGTTTGTCGATGAGGATTGTCGGGCGAGGGACTTTCCCGGTATCATGGTCATAATATGATACCATCAAAAGCAGATTATTTTTACCCTGTGCCGCACCGCCGTAACAGAAAAATGTTTTGTTTACCTTTTCGGCATAGTATGCAAAAGGTATGTGTTTCGCGGTATAGGTACCGAGTCCGCCGCTGTATTTGAATTTATATTCATCGTCGGAGGGCTGATTACCGTACCATATGCCGTGGTACCCGTCGCCTTTGGGGAACGGTTCGTAAACAGGCGCCTGAGGTTCGCCACTGCAGGAAAATATCAGTGATGCAGTTAAGACAACAGCACATAAACAGGTTAATCCTGATGGCGGATAAAATTTTTGTTTTAACATAGTCCACACCTCATGTAATAAGTCTTATCAAATTTTTTTAAAATATAATGGCAGGTTTACTCGATACACAATACTTTTTGAAAAAACCGGTTAATAAGGTGCAGGTCCGTGTCTCTGCCCTGATTTTTTATTTCTTCCGAATGCATTTTTTGTTACCCCGTATCACTACTGTCCGGTTAAAGTTTAGATAAAATGTCATAAAGCATTATAAATAAATAAGATAAGTGTCATTAAAATTTTCATCGAC
>JAFGMP010000362.1 GCA_016927495.1 Candidatus Latescibacterota bacterium
GCCGACGCCGACAATCACGGGCGGACAGGGTTTCCCTCCGGCTATACGGACAGTATCGACGACAAAATCAACCACGCCTTCACGGCCGTCTCCCGGATCAAGCATGGCTGTTCTGCTCATATTCTCGCAGCCTCCGCCTTTTGGGCAGAACATGATGTTTAACGAGTCTCCCGGAACAATGGTATAATGCACAACCGCCGGAGTATTATCACCGGTATTGCCCCGTTTCAGCGGATCTCCGACTATGGACATTCTGAGACCGCCGTCCCTGTGTCCCCTCCTGACACCTTCGTTGATAGCATCTTCTATTCCGGGACCATCGACATAAACTCCGATTCCGATTTCAACAAAAAAGACAGCTATCCCGGTATCCTGGCATAACGGCAGTTGTTCCTCAGACGCTATCCGGGCGTTTTCAATAATCTGGTCGAGTATTGAAATGGGTAGATTTTCCGTTTCTCTTGCGCGAAACCGTATGATTTCATTTAGAACATCATCGGGCAGATAATAATTAGTGTCTGCTACAAGTTGTGCAACCTTGTCGGTAATTTCCTGACAGGATATTGTTCTCATTGTAATCTCCAAAAAAAAGAGGCGCCGTTATCGACACCTCATTAAACTCAAACCTATAATCGGCACAAACTATTCCGCTGCATACACACTTATTTTTTTACGCGTTTTGTCAAATCGTTCAAATGTTACTTTGCCGTCAATTTTTGCATAGAGAGTGCAGTCTCTCCCCATACCGACATTAGTTCCGGGGTGGAATTTGGTTCCGTGCTGACGTACAAGTATGCTTCCGGCAGAGACATTCTCTCCGCCAAAACGTTTGATGCCAAGACGCTGTCCGGCAGAATCCCTGCCATTTCTCGAACTGCCAACACCTTTTTTATGTGCCATAATGCTTTCCTCCGGAATAATTCACAACTATGGACTCACAGGCCATGGTTATGTTCAGATAAATCTTACGATTGCAGTGATCTTACTTGTCTGTCGAATCCTCATCGCCGGTTTTATCATCAACCGATTCGACAGGTTTGGATTTTTTTCCCGCCGGTTTTGCCGGTTTCGCCGTTACAGGCGGTTCGGCATTTGTTACATCAGTTTGAGCAGTTTCAACTTTCGGCGCGGCGGAAGATTTTGTCATATCATCTTCGGCGACAAGATTTGTTGTCTTTGGCGGTTCGGGCGTTTCAACCGCTTTTCCCACCTTTTCCGAGGCTTTGCTTTTCACTGCTTCAGCATCTTCTTCGGCTGCTTTCGCAGCTTTTTTAGCCGACGATACTTTGATTGTGTCTATGGTGATCTCGGTAAAATCCTGACGATGACCACGTTTTACCGAATAATCTTTGCGGCGTTTTTTCTTGAAGACGATAACTTTATCGTATTTTCCCTGACTGGTAACAGTCGCCTCGACAACAGCACCCTCGACAAATGGTTTCCCGACAGAGTAGTTCTCTCCATCGGCAATAAGCATAACTTCCGACAGTTTTACCTTTTTACCTATTTCAGTTTCAAACTTGGGGACACGCAGAGTATCTCCTTTTTCAAGCTTGTACTGAAATCCTTTTATATCAACAACAGCATACATGCACTATCCTCCGGGCAATACAGGATATGGTTAAATTTGATCACAGAGATTTAAAATATAAAAATTTTAATTTCGCCTGTCAAGGAAAATAATCGTTTTCAATTACTTTCAACTTATTTTTTGTTTTTTACCCCTTTTTTTCTATCCATATCGGGCTTGACCAGGCCAACTGTCCGTTACATTGAATTGTTCGGACATAATACCAGTCGGTTTCCATTCCCTCTCCATTGTCATTAAAGCTTACTGATATTCGGGCATTATGTTCGGGAACAATCCGGTGAACTTTAAGTGAATTCTTTCCGACACGCACAGCTTTATCACCGTTGATCAGATCGGCAAATTTCACTTTCAGAATTTTTTCTTCAGGTTCTCTGAAGACTATGTTAAGAAAATTTCCGGGAGAACCTTTTATCCTCATCACTATTGAATGAGTATCGCAATTAAATAAACAACGGCGGCGGGATGTATATGACCGCAGAGAAAATCCGGCGGACGATTCTCCGGTTAACCGGTGCCTGCGTTCCTCCGACAATGGAGCGCTCTGCCAGCACGGCTGTATTTCCAAGATATATGCGCCCTCAACCGACACGGAAAAATCCCAGTCATAAATATCCGGTATTTTTTCAAGAGGTATCTGATTTTCAGCCATAGGTCCCCATCCATATTCAATACGAATCAAAAACGGATACTGCCAGATGTTCGTCGCCAATTCATTATCACCCGGAAAAACGCGGTGGATTACCCGGTTATTCCTGAGTAGTTCGACACGATCTATCCGGTCCCAGCCATGGACATCCGCATTAATCGTTCTGTCTTTCACATAAGGCATCTCCTCACCCATGATTCTATCATTAATTCTGAAATCAAGATATATTTTATCTCCCGTTACACCATAGGTACGGCGTTTTTTCAGCGCATCAAAAACTGCCTGCCGAGTCAGTTCAGTAGCGAGAACCGCCGCTTTACCTTCACCAAAAGCACCCGGAAATCCCAGATGGTCATCGGTTGAAGCAATTATTCCGAACCTGTAACCCTCGGACAACAGATACTGCATTGTATTACTCGTGATTCTCGGCCCCATCGAATGTCGTACATAATCGAACGGCGCAGTATCACATTCGGCATTTCCATGCTCGGAAAACATTTCCAGCAGCGGTGAAACCTCCGGCTCCCATAACCTCGGTTCGGCTCCGGCAGTACCCTCCATATAACCGGGGTGATGCGGAACGATAATAGCGCCGCACTCACGGGCATGTCGTTGGAAATCTTTAAGTTCGCTGAAATACCTGAGCGGTGCGTCATCATACGGAAAGATCATACAGTAATGGCCTACAGAACTTGAATGCCGTTCATAACCCGGGAAAGTAACAAAAACTCCTGGTTCATTATACGTTTTTACCAGTTCCAGAACATCGGGCCACCTGTCATGAGTGATTTTTTCAAAACCTTCCCAGTTTTTCATCATTTCAGACTGAGCGCTTGTATCGAAATATGCGTGAGGAGTAAAACAGAAAAAATCAAGATGGCTCCGAGCAATTTCAAAAGCCCGTTCCGGTGATCCTAATCCGTACCCGACACTGTTATGATTGTGAAGGTCGCCGAAATAAATATTATAATCTTTGTCTCCGGAAGCACAAGCGTTCTTAAAACCAATAACATTGCCCAATCTCGAAGCGGCAATAAATCCTGACATCCGTTTCATGTAGGTTCTTCTTCCGATACCTATATCCTGTAACATTATATTTTAGTCTTTAATTAAAATTGTTGCGAACATTTCGAAGATTAGTCCGATTATTATTCATTGTTAGAATGCAGTTGGCAACGGATATAAAAATTACTCGATCTCATTCAAAAAAGATTTTGCATTTTCGAGTTTTATCTGCAGGGCTGGCGTCAAAATCTTCTCCAGTCGTGAGGGTAGCCCGACAGCTTCAAAATACAGATGATCAGGATCGTTAAGCATGTTCGGAGTACCGGAGATTTTGTGCTCGATCATATCCGCAATGCTGATAATAGCTACACTCTCACGATAGTCTTCGGGAATATCCTCAATTGGAAAAAACGAAGGATAATGGTGACACTCGATAACCGAGCTTATTCGTCCGGAAAGATTCCATTTTTCAGCCAGCATCGATCCTACTATCGGGTGAGTAACGCCAAAAAGCCGCTCTTCTTTTTCAAGGATTGTGGGATTATATGACATACCTTGCATACCACGGGCTTTCATTCCCATTCTCCTTGCGTGCATACCAATGGTATACAGCGCGAATTTCCCAATATCATGAAGCATTGCAATTGTCATTAAAATACCGGTATTTTTGCTTTTTTTATCCCGGGCAAGAAATTCGGTACATATCGATACTGCATAAGAATGTCCCCAAAGGTCGCGTGTGTTATATTCGATAGACTCGCCGTCTTTACCGATTTTTTTTGCGAGACCGCACTGTACGGCAATATCCCTGACTTCATTAAATCCAAGCACGACAATCGCCAGATTGAGATTTTCAATTTTATGATCCAAAGAAAAATATGCCGAATTCACTTTTTTCAGAATGTTCGACACAAGTACAGGATCGGATGAAGCGATTGAAGCAATCTCTCGTGCACAGGTTTTAGGATCGTATGCCATGGCTATGATTTTTCGAACCGAAACCGGCAGATCGGGAAACATATCGAGCACTGCACTGATAATCTCCATCAGTTTGGGATCAATTTCGTCCCTGCGCATCGGAACAAATTGATTGTCAAAATTTTTAGCGGCAGAGAGGTCTGTTATATTCATGGTATCCCCCACACGTACGTGAGTATATAAGCATTTCGGATTTTTTTTATTCAATAATCGCAATATTATTCAATATATGTCAAAAAACTTTTCGCTTTCTCAATTTTTTTTCTGATATCAACGGTGATAACATTCTCAACAGGGAGAGTAAATCCAAGAAGATTAAAAAATGATTCGGGAGGTATCGGATGCATGGAAGATTTGTTTTCGAGATAATTTATGATATGGTCGGCAATACAAATTGAAGTAATATCCTCAAGATATTCACAGGGAATCTCGTTCAAATCGAAATAGGATGGATAATGGTGATATTCAATGACAGACGCGATCCGATCGGAAAGCCCCCATTTACGTGCTAACATAACGCCCATAATGGAATGATTTACCCCAAAAAGATGTTCTTCTCTCTCGAGAATGGCAGCATCCTGATTCAGAGTTGTAACACTTTTCGGCTTTATTCTTTTTTGTTTCATTGCAAAAGCTATGTTACAAAGCAGGAATTTTCCAATGTCATGGAGCAGCCCCAAAGCCAAATATATTCCCGACATTTTGGGATTCTTTTCACCAACGAAAGCCTCAGAACAGACGGATACCTGATAGGAATGCAGCCAGAGATTCCTTGTATCGTATCCCGCGTATACATTTCCTTTCCCAATACTTTGCGTCAACATAGTCTGCAAAGCTAATGTTCTGATTTCCGCAAACCCCAGAAGCACAATCGCAAGATGAACATCTTCTATTTTTTTGGAAAATCCATAATATGATGAATTGACTACATTCAGTATTTTCGTTACCATGACAGGATCGGATGATGCAAGTTGTGCTATTTCTTTTGCATCGCTGTCGATATCCGATACAATCTTAAGAATTTTATGAACATGGACAGGCAACTCGGGAATTTTATCAATTACGGCAGAAACAATTTTTATCTGTTCCGCATCAATATCTTTCCACCGTAATGGTTTCCATTGGTCTGACGGCATCATGTAACCGGCTTTGTGTAATAGTATTCATGGGAAAAATCAACTAAAAAAACATTGCAATAGCAATCACACACAATATTAACGCACCGGGTTGAAATTGCAAGGGAAAAAACATGGCGAAAGTTCTGCCAGGATCATTCATGATCAACCGGAACGGTATCACGTTAGTGTATTTATAAAGTCCCCGGCTTTAGCTATTTTTTTCCTGAGTTCAGGAGTAATTAAATCTTCAAGGGGAGGCTTGAAACCAAGGATGTTAAAGAAGACAGGATGAGGTTGAGGTAATTTTTTATATTCTTCGTTAATATGATTTACGATCAAATCTGCAAGACAAATTGAAGCTATATCTTCCACATAATCAGATTTTATCTCATTAATACCGTAGAACGAAGGGAAATGATGATATTGAAGCACATCACGTGTTCTGTCGGAAAGGTTCCATCGTTCAGCAAGCATTCCACCAATTGTGGCATGATTGACGCCGAACAATGATTCCTCTTTCGCCAACAAGGGAGCATCAGGAGAAACCTCTTTGACCGTATGATGCCTTAACCCCATTTTTTTCATTGTTACCCCTACCGAATAAAGAGCAAACTTGCCAATGTCATGGAGTATCCCCATTGTCATGAGAACACCTGTCCTTTTGGGATCATCTGTGACGCAAAAAGATTCGGAACAAACCGACACAAGATATGAATGAATCCACAGGCTTTTTGTATCAAACGATTTTTGAACGTCTCCCTCACTCATGGTTTTCATAAAACCCAGTTGAACCGCAATATTCCGTACCTCATTAAAACCAAGCAGTACAATAGCGAGACGGAGATTGTCAACCTTATGATTGAGACTGTAATAGGATGAATTAACGATCATAAGGATTTTTGATGCAAGCACCGGATCCGAAGAGGCAACCTCGGCAAGTTTCACGGCATTAACATTTTCATCGCCCGCCATCTCGATGATTTTCCGGACGGAGATGGACAGTTGAGGAATTTTAGCCAGCACGGTATTGATCATCTTAACCGTATCGGAATCCAACTCATCCCTGAACTGGGGAGCCCACAGACTGTCATTCATAATGGATACCTTTAACTATTTATATAACCTTTAAAAGGTGATAACGCTTCTTTCCCCCGCGCAATACTATCATCGAATCACTCGCCAGATACTGTTTCGTGACCATAAGACGCTGGTTATCGATACGTTTGTTATTGATGTAAATGCCGCCCTGTTTTATCAATTGCAGAGCCTGACTGTTGGATTTTGTAACACCGGCACCGGTAAACAGGTTTAATATTCCTATCCCCTTTTCAAGTTCGCTGCTACTTACTGTCGAGGAGGGGACATCTGAAAATATATCAGAAAGTTCACGGTCGGTAAAGTCGTTTATCTCCCCCCCGAACAAAACCCGGGATGCTTTTTGAGCTTTTTCAAGGCCTTCCCGGCCATGTATCATACCCGTTGATTCTTCGGCAAGAATCCTTTGCGCCTCACGTTTTTCAGGAGCATTCAGCACAGTTTCTTCAAGCCCGGCGATTTCTTCAATTGATAAAAACGTAAAATATTTCAAAAATCTTATAACATCACGGTCATCGGTACGAATCCAGTACTGGTACAGATTATAAGGACTTGTCTTATCAGGATCGAGCCAGACAGCATTACCGGCCGTCTTTCCGAATTTTTCACCGGTCGATGATGTCAGCAGAGGAAATGTTATACCATATGTCTGTTTGTGACGACGTTTCTGAATAAGATCGATCCCCGCGGTGATATTCCCCCACTGGTCGTTCCCGCCAACCTGCAGGGTACAACCGTGACGGTCGTACAACTCCAGAAAGTCATTCGCCTGAAGAAGCATATATGAAAACTCGGTATAAGAAATCCCCTGGCTTCTGTCCTCGATACGCCTGCGAACGGACTCTTTGTTGAGCATATAATTAACCGAAAAGTATTTTCCTATATCCCTGAGCCATTCAAGATAGGAATACTTTTTCGTCCACTCTGCGTTATTTACCATAATCGCCGCATTTTTGCCGTCAAAATCAAGGAACCGCTCGAGCTGTTTTCTCAGAGATGATACATTAGCTTCTATTGTCTCTTCAGCTAAAAGCTGACGTTCTTCTTCTTTTCCTGACGGGTCACCGATCATGGCTGTCGCCCCGCCTACAAGACTAACAGGCCTGTGCCCCAGTCTCTGAAGCCGCGCAAGACATAACAGGGGAAACAGATGGCCAAGATGCAGACTGTCCGCAGTGGGATCAAATCCCGCATAAAGAGTGACCATTTCATGCGAAAGACTATGTTTTAGGGCAGGTTCATCTGATATCTGTTCAATTACTCCACGTTCCGCAAGCATTCCAAGAGCGTTTTCCATACAGTATCCCCCACAACAAATTTTATTAATAAAAATCAATAATCACAAGAAGTAATTTTTCTAACCGGTAGTATATAAATTATTCGTAAGAAAAAAGGTAATTTAAAAATATACGTAAAAATATTTCCCAAATCAAGACAATCGAAAACGAAAAAATGCACATTATTACATTCACCCCGCGTTCTCCATAAAAAAAATAAATACAAAATCTTTTTTTTTACTATCTTTAGTGTGTACCTTCTCTGTTCAACTCGATTTTCTCAATTGCCGAGTCGTGGAATCGTGAGAAAATAAACCTGTGAAAAAGGAGATATGACTATGAAAATTCTGATTCTGTTCCTCTGCTGTGTACCGCTGTTTTTTATGTGCTGTTCAGACTCCACCGGCCCGGGCGATACAGGCGACGGAGAAATTGTCGCATCGGATAATATAGGCGCCGGAGGCGGGATACTTTCATCCGATAAAATCGAACTGACAGTGCCGGTCGGAGCTTTTGATGGCAATACTTCGGTTGCTCTCGCTACCGCACCTGAAAAAGCTTTCGAAGATGACGCAGTTTCCGAAACTTACATTATCAGCGGTTTGCCGCAGTCCTACAGCAAAGAAATCTCAGTCAGTCTCGCTTTCACAGGCAAGCTTACCGGGAGCAGTTATATCGCAGTGGGTGTAGATACCTGGGTTTCGAGCCTCGGGACGACAACGACTACATATTCGCTACTTCCGGCCACTTTAAATGGAGAAAAATTGACGGCGGAACTGCCTGCGGCCGGTCATGTAACTGCAAAAGCAGCCATGACAAGCGCTGAAGAGTCCTCCTCGCTTACAGTAACCGCAGTTAACGGATATACACCCCATGTTACAGCGGGCGGCCATTTTAAAATCGAGTATGGCTCACGGTGGACATCGCTCGCATCGGTACGGGAACTCGGTAAGTATCTTGAAGAAGCCTATAATACAGTCGCCGGGCTTGGATTTTCTTATGCGGCCCGAACCAACTGGCCGGTTTCCGTCACGGTGAGAAGCCTTGATGACGCAGTATACGGATTTTCGACAAATTCGCTCTGGGGCGACAATTATGGCTATCTGGAGTTTAACTCGAAAAAGATGAATGATCTTGATGAGATGAGGACCACTGCCGGGCATGAGTTCTTCCATTTGGTACAGTCGCTCTATGATCCCCGGAATTTCTATTCAAAGGCAAAGTTTTCGCCATTGCATCTCTGGCTGAACGAGGCCTGCGCCGTCTGGATCGAGGAGAAGTTCACCGATCAGCAAAACTATATCTCAACCGCGCGGGCGGGCAACAATATGACGCCGTTTAACGGCGTGGTTACCGGAGCGGCAGAAGACGCCGGAAAACACGGTTACGGCCTTTCGGCTATGATCAAGTACCTTGTCGGTGAGTATGGGGAATCCTGTCTCACAAAGATTTACGATGCGGTGAAGAACGGCAGCCACCCCGTGTCGGCAGTCAGGGAAGGAACAGCCGAACCGGTCACATGGTGGCCTGAATTTCTCCAACAGTATACACGCGGTGAACTCTACAACGTCAGTATCGGTGAACTCACAGCAAATAAAAGCGGAATGTTTCAGATTCTTTATGAAGCTGATACACTGGCAATTTTCACCGGCCAATATCCGGACCTCTCAGGAAAACTTTATGTTATCCGCCTTGAGAACGGAGAAATTGACGAGGATGCCAAACTATCGCTGTCTCTTGAAGGCGGTATAGGTGAGTTGACGGTATTTAAATATCGTTTAAATCCTTTTGGTATTGTATCACTCGGATCTGATACCGAAGAAGTGTCAGTCGGCGGTCTCCGGTCGCTCACTGAAGAAGGATGGCATCTCATAGCCCTGGTTTCCAATAGTCGTGATATCTATCCATACACTACAACATCCACTTTCACACTAACGGTCAGAGTTAAGCCATCCGACGAACCGGATTTCAAACATCTTTTTCTCTCACCGGAATTGAAAGGAGAATTTGCATTTTCTTATCAGGAGGAGAATCAAACGTATTCATTCAATCCGGGATTCTCTACTTTCACTGATTCTCCGGGAACGATGGAAGGTACAACATTTACCGGAACATGGAATAATCAGTGGGAAGATGGTTACATTAAGGGTACCTATTTAATTACTTTCGATGCAACATTGCAGAATATCCTGAGTATTGAAGCGACCTGTAATTCAATCCTGGATGAAGGTGATCTGGGCACATCGTACAGTGATTTAACATTCACAGCTCAAAATATTCCATTCTCCGAGATCAAGGACGGTTGGTACTATTATCGTCTCACCGGTAATGAAATCACAGGCCACATCACTTCAATGACCTTAGAGCACGGTATTAAGGATGTCCGATGGTCGAGACTGGTTAATTACTGGGCTGATGAGGGAAGCAGTTTACTCATTATGGTATGGTAATGATATAAAGACTTTCATTTTGAACTGGACATATGAAAAAAATGTATATTTAAAATGCATGATAAACATCTTATTTTTCTTGCTGATTAATGACG
This sequence comes from Candidatus Latescibacterota bacterium, assembly GCA_016927495.1. Lineage (GTDB taxonomy): Bacteria > Latescibacterota > Latescibacteria > Latescibacterales > Latescibacteraceae > JAFGMP01. The sequence continues at coordinate 10,256 of JAFGMP010000362.1, forward strand.
GTCCGGTAAAAAGTTATTAGTTCGTGAGAATAAATAAACAGGGTCACATTCAAACATGAATCTTGAAAAAAAGCTGAATCTTCCCGATGTGTACTGCATTGCCACCGGAGCCATGATCAGTTCCGGTCTTTTTGTACTGCCGGGTATTGCTCACGCTCAGGCCGGTCCTGCGGTGGTGTTTTCCTATTTCCTCGCCGGTATACTCGCTCTGCCGGGCATGTTAAGTCAGGCGGAACTTGTATCTGCAATGCCGAAAGCAGGTGGTACTTATTTTTATGTCACACGGAGTATGGGTCCGGCAGCAGGCACTATCGACGGACTAATCACATGGTTTTCACTATCGTTGAAAAGCGCCTTTGCATTAGTCGGTATGGCTGCTTTTATCAAAGTAATTTATGATATAAACATAACGATAATCGCGGTACCGCTATGTATGATTTTTATTGCGATCAATATTATCGGTGTAAAGGAAGCATCACAATTACAAAAAATACTTGTTTTCTGTCTTCTTGCCCTTCTGATATATTTTATTATTAAAGGTATTCCTCATGTTCAAGTCAATAATTTTGTTCCCTTTGCCCCAACGGGATTATACGGAATATTTTCCACTGCCGGATTTGTATTCATATCTTACGGCGGACTTTTGAAAGTCGCCAGCATAGCAGAAGAAATTAAAAATCCCACACGAACCGTGCCACTGGGAATGATACTTTCCCTTTTCAGTGTAACGATACTATATACTTTGGTCGTTTTTATAGCCTCGGGAGTTCTCGGCTCCGAACAACTCGATCATTCGCTTACTCCTATTTCGGATGCAGCACAGTTATTTATGCATACACGGGGAATGATACTTCTCAGCATAGCTGCAATACTCGCTTTCGTATCCACGGCGAATGCAGGTATTATGGCGGCATCACGGTATCCGTTCGCCCTTTCCCGTGACGGTATGCTGCCTGAATTCATTCAAAAAATAAATAAATTTCATACACCATATTTTGCGATTCTTTTAACAGGATTATTTGTAACAATTGCATTATTTTTTAATCTGGAATTTCTCGTAATGATGGCGTCATCGGTACTCATCCTTACGTTCATATTTTCATGCCTGTCTGTGATCATAATGAGGGAAAGCCGTATTCAGAATTACCAGCCCAAATTCAAATCCCCCCTGTACCCATGGACTCAGCTTACAGGAATTGCCGGATTTACCATACTATTGGTCGAAATGGGAAAGGAAACGATCATAGAGAGCGCCACTTTTATCGCTACAGGACTTTTTATTTACTGGTTTTACGGCAGGATAAGAACAACTCGGGAATATGCACTGCTGCATCTTATTCAACGTGTTACCGCAAAAGAACTAACAACGCATTCCCTTGAGACCGAACTCAAGGAAATCATACGGGAGCGTGACGATATCCTAAAAGACAGATTCGACAACATAATCGAAAACAGCGTTATCCTCGATATCAAAGAACCTATGAATATGGAGGATTTTTTCTCATTGGCAGCTAAAAACCTGTCACCTCGTATTCAAACAGATGAGGTGAATCTGGTTAACCTTCTCCATGAACGCGAGCGTGAAACCAGCACTGTCATCGCTTCAGGGCTTGCCATTCCGCATATCATCATCGAAGGGCAAAAGACATTCGATATTATGCTGGTTCGATGTAAACCGGGTATAACGTTTACCGGCATTGACCAAAAGGTCGATACCGTATTTATTCTCGCCGGTACGAAAGATGAACGGAATTTTCATTTAAGGGCATTGTCTGCAATTGCCCAGATAATTCATGATTCACATTTCCGCAGCAGATGGCTGAAGGCGCAAAGCATTGAAGCCCTGCGGGATGTTATTCTGCTTGGAAAACGGAAACGTTGAAGAAAATGTAATTATCATAACCATTTACGGGGATTTTCTATTATGCTCGGAACCCATGACATAACAATCGTACTGCTCGATCTCGGCATACTTCTCGGGTTGTCACGGTTTCTCGGTGAAGTAGCAAGACGGTATCGTCAACCAATGGTGGTTGGTGAAATTGCCGCCGGAATTCTTCTTGGTCCAACAGTGTTAGGGACATTAGCGCCCGAACTGCAGCAAATCCTTTTCCCCATACGTGCAAACACTCTTATTGCCCTCGAGGGGTTGACTACGATAGCCGTCGTGCTGCTGCTGCTTGTAGCCGGCATCGAGATCAATCTTTCGTCGCTTTGGAAACAGGGCCGAACAGCGCTGCTTGTTAGCACTCTCGGTATTCTGTTTCCTTTTCTGCTCGGTTTTGCCGCTTCTCATACATGGCCTCATTTTCTCGGATTTGATGGGGGAACCGACATATTGACATTCTCGCTTTTTTTCGGAACCGCACTTTCTATTTCAGCGCTCCCTGTTATTGCCAAAACACTCATGGACATGAATCTGCTTAAAAGTGATATGGGAATCCTGGTTATTGCATCTGCTGCATTTAACGATCTTATCGGCTGGATTATTTTCAGCGTCGTACTGAGCCTTATAGGCGCCGGCGCAGTTTACGGCCGTAATCCTCAGCAAACAGTAATACTGACTATTATTTTTACTGTTTTTACCTTGACAGTTCTGCGGTGGGCTTTTCATAAAATACTGCCGTGGCTGGAAAAGAAAACCGTATGGCCCGGAGGAATTCTCGGATTTGTCTTCGCTTTCACCATGATCGGAGCCGCCGCTACGCAGTGGCTCGGTGTTCATGCGGTATTCGGAGCATTTATTGTCGGGACGGCAATCGGGGATTCCAAACACCTTACCGAACGTACCAAAGACGTTATCACCCAGTTCGCCATGAATATTTTCGCTCCTCTTTTCTTTGCGTTTATAGGTCTTCGAATAAACTTTGCAGCCAATTTCAATTTCCCGCTGATTATCATTGTTTTTCTTCTGGCATGCACCGGTAAAATTTTAGGATGCAGCCTTGGCGCACGGTGGGGCGGCATAGCAGGAAAAGAATCGCTTGCCATCGGTTTCGGGATGAATGCCCGCGGCGCAATGGAAATCATCCTCGGTCTTCTTGCCCTCGAATTCGGAGTCATTCACGAGCAGCTTTTTGTGGCATTAGTGATCATGGCTATAGGAACGACCATGCTTTCCGGGCCTGTCATGGAATGGCTTATCCGTGAGAAAAAACCCCTCAAGCTCATGCATCTCATCAAACCCGCCGGATTTGTCGAATCGCTGTCATATAAAAACCGTTCCGATGTGATCATGGAACTCGCTTACCGTGCGGCGGATGAAACAGGGCTCGATTCCGCCATGATCTACAAAGCTGTCTGGGACCGTGAACAGATCATGGGAACTGCACTGGGGGCCGGTATAGCCGTTCCCCATGCCCGTCTGCTCGAGATCACCGCTCCCGTTGTTGTGGTCGGCCGTTCGGAGGAAGGCGTTGATTTTAACGCTATCGACGGCGCTCCTGCAAAACTGATTGTTTTTATCCTCACACCAACCCGTGACCAGGGCGCCCAACTTCAGATATTAGCCGATGTGGCACGTGTTTTTTCCCATCCCGAAGCACGAAATGAAGCATTCAAAGCACAAAATTACGATTCGTTTATCGATGCGCTGAAGACTGTGCCTGATAAGGAAACGTAGGGGGCATGGTTCAAAAAATAGGGCACAATTCAGGTAGATGAAAATGTGAGGGACACGATTCAGTGATAGGATTACGTTCCTGGCATAAGGGTACAATTCAGGATTGGGCGCACGGTTCGGGTACAAGGGCACAAGATATTGTGCCCTTACAGGTAAACCGATTGTTTATTTTCGATTCCGTAGGGGTTCAACATCTTGAACCCCCAATCATAACAATCTATCTGTATTAAACATACAAGCAAATATATTTACATCCTCAGGCGAAAATGGATAATCCAAAATATAACTCTCAGAAATACCAACGTAAATCTATCCGTTTGAAAGATTATGATTACTCTCAAAATGGTTGTTATTTTATAACCGTTACGGTTAAAAATCCGGAATGTGTTTTTGGCAAAATTATGAATATGGAAATGGCGTTGAATGATGCGGGAAACTTCGCACAAACATGTTGGCTTGACATTCCAATCATTTTCAAAGTGTCCATTTGGATGAATTTATTATAATGCCAAATCATGTTCATGGGATAATATTTATAATGCATGAAAATAAAACAGAAAAATCCACAGGAATTGAAAATAAAAGGGTTCAAGATGTTGAACCCCTACGAATAAAATGTCAATCTGTTGAATATCCTCAAAAAAATAAGTATCAAAAAATTATACCCGGTTCAATCGGTTCTATTATCCGTGGTTTCAAAATTGGTATTACGAAATGGTATCGTAAAAATAAAGATATTCATACTGTCTGGCAGCGTAATTTTTACGAACATATTATCCGCAATGAAGTAGATTTGAACCGCATTCGTGAATATATTATCAACAATCCGTTGAATTGGGATTTGGATAATGAAAATCCGGATCTATCGGATGTATAGATAATTGAAAATTGCACGGAAGGATAACAAAAATGTAAGGGTATAAATCAATGATGGGATGTCAAAATTTCGGGATGCAAATCAATACGGAGATGCATAATGTAGGGGTTCAATATCTTGAACCCTAACAGTCTGTTCTATAAGCTTCCAGCCTTTTTTCAGCTTCTTTAATCCAAATCTCATCAATATTCTTATCCGGTTCATCTAAACTTTCAATTATGCCTTCAAGCAGGATTAATCTATCCTGAGGTTTTTAACTCAAGGGCTTTTTTTAATAATTCTTTGCTGGTTTCATAATTTTTACCTCACAAAAAAATCATCTCAATTCTAAAATAATATCGTCTTTAATGTTTAACAGAAAATATATGTTTTTGTGTAAATATTTCAACAAATTATTTGACTTTCATTTAGAGATTGTGTATCTAAATAGATAAAATGTGTTGAATAGAAAGTTAGGAAGAAAAATTTATCAGATATTTTACTATGATGATAAAACATAGTAGTATTTTGGTTATAAGATGATTATCAAAATTACCATGTAAGTAAGTTATCAGCTATTAAAGCCATAATACAAAGCCTGTTACTACTTTATAAGATATCGAATACAATGAAGTTATATAGCAACAATTATACACACTTGAACCGCATCGATAAAGAGCAATATATTAGGTACATTTCATGCTTGTAGAAGTTGAACAATCAAGAGTGTCTATATCAAAGGCCGTTGATACAAAAAGAAAGTCGCAATTGGGTCAATTTTTCACACCGGCGGAGATCGCTCGATTTATGGTAGGAATGTTTGGTCGAAGTGAGTATAAAAGTTGTCGAGTTCTTGATGCAGGAGCCGGGATCGGTTCCCTTTCAGCAGCATTTTTAGATAAATGGGTTTCCGGGGATTTTAATTTCCAGCGCGTTGAGCTCGATGCTTTCGAAATTGACCAAGCGTTAAGCCCATATTTAACTCAGACTTTTGAAAAATACAGGAAGTACAGGAACTTGACAGCATCGGTCCGTAATGGTGACTTCATTCATATTGCCGCTGATTGGCTCTCTGGTAACCTATTCGCCGATATACTTCCAAAATATACACATGCTATCTTAAATCCACCCTACAAGAAAATAAGAAGTGATTCTGCACACCGTAAGGTATTGAGACAAGCTGGCATTGAAACAGTTAATTTATACTCTGCTTTTGTAGCATTGTCACTATCATTACTTGATGTTAATGGTCAGCTTGTTGCAATCATTCCGCGTAGTTTTTGTAATGGTCCATATTACCGTCCATTCCGAAAATTTATACTTGAACGGGCTGCTATTCAACATATACACTTGTTTGAATCACGCAATAAGGCATTTAAGGATGATGACGTGCTTCAGGAGAACATCATTATTCGATTGGAGCGCGGTAGCCAACAGGGCACAGTTGTGATATCAACGTCGACCGACGATAGCTTTAGCGACCTGACCATTCAAAAACATCCTTTCAATCGGATTGTGTTTCCAGACGACCCTGAGCGATTTATCCACGTACCTACCTCCTTGGAGATGAACATACTTGAGTTGTGTCCTTCGATTCACTATTCGTTGACAGACCTCAAGGTTAATGTTTCCACTGGACCAGTGGTCGATTTCCGGTTAAAAGAACACCTGCGCGAAATGCCCGAGGCAGAAACTGTACCTCTGCTCTACTCGAACCATTTAGGAAGTAACGGCATAGAATGGCCAAATATAGACAAAAAAAAGCCTAATGCGATTAAACGTAACCATGACACCGAAAAGTGGCTTTACCCAAACGGTTATTACTGTGTGGTACGCCGATTTTCATCGAAAGAAGAAAAACGGCGTGTAATGGCAAGTGTAATAGATCCTTCTACGTTTGCTGATGCTCCGGTTCTAGGTTTCGAGAATCACCTCAACGTGTTTCACGAAAACAGGCACGGTTTACCTCAAGCACTTGCTTTTGGTCTTTTCGTGTTCCTAAATACTACAGCGGTCGATGAACATTTTCGTAGATTCAATGGTCATACACAGGTTAATGCAACTGATCTTAAACAAATGAAGTATCCGAGCCGTGACACTTTAATCACACTCGGTAAGTGGGCCATGGAACAGGTTGAACTCTCTCAGGTAAAAATTGATATGAAGTTGGAGACTCTTATCTCATGAAGGATAAGAATGCATATTTAGAAGCGACACACAAAATACTTATATCACTGGGGTTGCCACGGGCACAACAGAATGAACGTTCAGCACTCTGCTTGTTGGCATTGCTTAATCTTACACCGGGTAAGGCTTGGTCGGATGCAGAAAATCCTTTGATTGGCATCACTCCGATCATTGAGTGGGTGCGTGAGCATTATCAGAAGGATTATGCACCTAACACTCGTGAAACCATACGTCGCCAGACCATGCATCAATTTGTTGATGCCGGAATAGCGCTATACAATCCTGACAAACCTGACCGCCCTATAAACAGCCCGAATGCCGTTTACCAGATCGAACCTGCTGCACTGGCTCTGTTACGAAATTTCGGCACTCATGCATGGCGGGATAGTCTAACAACCTATTTATCTGAGCGCGAAACGCTGTCAGCTCGATATGCAATGGAACGCGAACAGAATCGAATCCCGGTACAGATCGCGCCAGGTAAGAAAATTACTCTGAGTCCTGGAGAACACAGCGAACTTATTAGAGCCGTAATCGAGGACTTCGCCCCTCGTTTTGCACCCGGTAGTATACTCGTCTATGCAGGTGATACGGGTGATAAATGGGGCTATTTCGATGCTGCACTTCTATCTGAATTGGGTGTCGAGGTGGATTCTCACGGAAAAATGCCTGATATTGTGTTACATGTCAAAAAGAAAAACTGGTTGCTACTTATCGAGTCTGTAACCAGTCACGGACCGGTTGACGGCAAACGGCACGTCGAATTAGCTCAACTATTCGAGAAAACAAAAGCTGGTTTGGTTTTTGTAACCGCTTTTCCGAACCGTACCGTGATGACGCGTTACCTTGGTGAAATCGCATGGGAAACTGAGGTATGGATTGCAGACGCTCCATCACATCTGATTCACTTCAATGGAGAGCGTTTTCTCGGGCCATACAATCCACCCACTTAATAAGAATACTATAGCATAGCAACACAACGAGTTTTTTTAAGAGTGGCTGTATTCAACATGAAAAACTACAAAATAATCATAGAAAAACACCCAGATGGTTATGTAGCTTATCCTTTGAGTCTAAAAGGAGTCGTCGTTGGTCAGGGAGATACCTAAGCGCTCTCTGATATCAAATCAGCAATCCAATTTCACATTAAAATCTACCTCACCGGATCATCGATCAGCACATAATTTTTGTATTCACCGAGTTTACGGTGCAGAATGTGATTTTCGAGGAATGTGAGGAGACGTACCCGCAGACGGTCGTGTTTATGCAGTTTTTTGTTCGGTTTTCCCGGTTTGACCTTCCAGTCCACCGCACTTATTCTGTCCAGCATAACCTTCGGATGAGTTCCCCTGAACGTCCGGCAGGTTTTGAGCGATCCGAAATCGAAATCGGCTTCCTCATCGGGAAATCGTTCATGTACCCAGTCTGCATCGCGATGTACCAGAGAAAGCGCAATCGATTTCTTCATCATCCTTTTTGGCGGCCGCACCCAGCCATAATGATAGATTTCGGCAGCAACCGGAACAACCCTGAGCTTTCTGCCGTCTATACGGAATCCCTGCGCGCTCTGCCATGACCGTACACCGGTGCCGTTGCGGACGATTCTGACTTCCTTCGCATACCAGTTGTGCCCTGTCTGATACCGGTCGTAGGAGCCGTAAAAATGCACATAATCGAACAATAATCCCTCGACCTCGGGTTTTTCGAGGTACCGCTCCATAGCCCTGCGTAAAACCGGAATATATTTCTCGTGAATAACCTCGTCGGCCTGAAGATAAAAACACCAGTCGCCGGTACAGGCATCGAGAGCGATATTAGTCTGAACGGCGTTCGATGCGCCCCTGACAAACTGGGTTTTGTCCCAGACGGTCTCGATAATCTTAATTTTGGGATCGCTGATAGCCCGGATACTTTCGGTTGTACGGTCTTCCGAATCACCGCAGGCTATGACAAATTCATCAACAAGGGGAAGCATCGATTGAATGGATTCGACTATGGGGTAATACAGTTTGATGGCGTTACGTACAAAAGAAAAACCACTTATTTTCACAAATTATATCCTTCAGGGATCGCTCATTTCATTCAAGCATTGACCATTTCATTGAAAATCAGACGGTTGTTTTCAAGTTGCGATTCCGAAACAGCCACACCGAGGCCGGGGCCTTCGGGTAAATTGAATGAGCCGCCGTGTTCGAAACGATATGTCTCCTCACAAAGATCGGAGCTCAAAAGATGTGTCCCGAAACAGCCTTCGAGCCAGCGGAATCCGGAAACGCCGGAGGCAAGATGTGCACCTGCCGCAGAGAGAATGCAGCTTTCGCCGACATGCGACCCGAGTTGTATTTCTATGTCATGTTCTGATGCGGCTTCGACCACTTTCAACGCTCCGAGCAATCCGCCGCATTTCGATATACGGACATTAATGACATCACCTGCACCGATATCAGCGATTCTTTTCACATCGTTTTCTGTCCAGACAGCTTCGTCAAGAATGATGAGAGGCATGTTTGCCGTCCTGAGCCTGGCAGTTCCTTCGAGATCGTTAGCGGGTAAAGGCTGTTCAACGGAAACCACACCGATTTCAGCCATTTCACGCATAAACCGCTTTGCATCCGTACGGCTCCATGAACAATTCGCATCAACCCGAATTTCAACATCGTCACCAAGTAACGATTTGACATTCAATACATGTTTACGGGGATTATCCGCATCAACTTTAATTTTCGCATGTTTTAATTCATATGGAAGGGCGTAGTCAAGAAATTTTTCCAGAGCTTTTCCCGGAAGAAGAGGCACCACAAGGCTGTATGTCAGCGATCTGTTGGAATTTGTCAGTCCGAGCATTTCAATAATGGTATTATTCCAGTATTTACCACCCAAATCAAGAAGAGCAAGTTCCAAAGCGCATAACGCTGCAGGATTATCGATGCCTTCCTCAGTTCCTCGGAGATTCTTAATCATATCGATAATGTGCCCGGGTGAATCGAATGAACGTGCAGCGAAACCGGTGATCATGTTCTCCAGCGATTTCATAACGCTTTTCGGTGTTTCTCCGGTAACATAGGAACGGGGAACGCATTCACCATATCCTTTCAAACCGTCTTCCGATTCGATAATAACACAAATATTGACCGTGGATGACCGCGATGCGAGACTGTGCACCACATTCATGCGGAAATCAAGACGATAGGGCACTATGGATACAGACTTAATCTTTAAATCATTTTGTATCTTTATCATGCAATCTCCGGGCGCATCCTGTGAAATTTTTTCCATTGATACCACTGATCGGGAAACATCATTACAAACTGTTCAAAGGTCTTAAGAATTGCCGCAGACAAGCACTCTCCCTCGACCATTTCTTCACTTCCCACAGGAACTAAGGAGAGGCGATATCCATCTTTTGTCCGTACCATGAAAGAACCGATCGCCGTTGAACCGCTGCGTCTGCATAAAACCTCGAGAGATCGGTCCAAATGTATTCTTCCGCCGAAAGCCTGAATTGTCTGATTTTCCCTGGGTTTCCATTCATCGACCTCATCGCACTCGGTCAGAAGAATCCTGCCGCGTTTAAGTGAATCCATAGCACGCTGCAATACACGGCCTTCCTCACAATCGATAAGTTCGACATTCACTTCCTCGGCACGCTGCATCAGGCTCCTTTTCAGACGTTCAGTCTGAAACTTGACAACCATTGTTGCAGGATAACCCCGCAGCGCAAGAGCAAGAGGAAGAAATTCGACTGCTCCGAAATGAGCGGTAACAAGGATTACTCCACCCTTTTTCAAAGCTTTGTCAAGATATTCGGTACCCGAATACTCCATGGCCCGCCAAAGTTCCTTTTTAACATTATCATACTTTCTGTGGGCCATTATAAGCTTTTCGGCATAGTGTGAAAAAATACCGTCAAAGGTTCTTTTCACAATATCATGCACTTCAGCTTTACCCTGAAATACGGACTTGATGTTCCGTTCGATCAGGTGACGTTCATGTCGGTTCACAATATAATACATTCTGCCGAGTAAACGCAAATATCGTGTTGAAAACCACATGGGGGCATATCGAAAAATCATAACATTAGGTGTCAATTGAAAGAATTGTGAAATATTCATAGCACCACCACTCTGATATTATTTTTTTTGTATCAGTATTGACGCACGCGTTCAAAACCGGAAAGAAATCAATCCTAGAAAAAGATTGATGCAAAGCATGTACAGAGCAAAGCGGGTGCCATATTTGTTCACAATAAAATGAACACATGTATTTTGTTGCTATACAACATTTTAGCATGAATAATATGTTATTATGTACCTAATAATCAGAAATTTAAAAGCAGTTTTTTCCTGTTGTGAGGATAGAGTGGAGGGTAAAAAATTCCTATATTGCCTTTAAAAAATAAAGAGCGAATTTCACTGGAAAACTTTAATCTAAAACAACACAGTTAATCCATGTCATCTTCATCATAGGATACACGGTGGTTTATCGGTCTCGGCATCTCAGATTCTTCACCGCGGATAGATTTCCAGATAATCTCATTCAACCTGATTTCCGGAGTAGCGTCCTCCCGGCTGAAGTCCATTGCTATACTCTCGGCCGCGCCATAAGCCATCGTAGTGTTTACCTCATCGAGCGGTACTTTCGGATACAGGGATTTATAAGGTGTCAAGTCCGCCTTGTCAGTAAAACAGGCAACCATGGGGAAAGCCGCGGCATCGTACTGGCTCATAGGGTGCAGTCCAAGAATAAGTTCCATTGTTCGGAGCATGCTTGCGGTATCGTACAGAGTATTGTCCACAATTCCACGTCTTATATACGGACTGATGGCAAATGCAATTGTCCTGTGAGCATCAACATGGTCGGGGCCGTTTTGCGCATCATCCTCTATGACAAATATGGCGGTATCTTTCCAGAACCGGCTGTTGCTGACCGCTTCGACAATTCGGCCAAGCGCAATATCGTTTTCCGCTACCATTGCCCGCGGCGTGGACATACCGGGATTAGTACCTGCTGTGTGGTCATTCGGCAGTCTAAGGATAATGAAGTTCGGGAGTTCTCCGTTCCGCTCAAACTCGTGTAACTCCCGTATGAATTCTTCGGTTCTGAGAGTATCCGGATATGACAAATCCCATGGTTTGAAAAGAGGATCAAAATGTCCTTCAAGTGAAGAGTGCTGCGCTACCGCCATATTATTTTCCAATGAAATAAATTCACCATAACTGCGATAGCTTAATCCTTTGTTTGCAACCGCTTCCCAGATATAACCGCTTGTCGGAAAAGCTATCTCGTGGGAACCTTCCGACGGATAGGGCAAACCCCGTCCCGAATAAACTGTAGGCCAGGTCTTTTCCACAAAGTCCGTTGCAATTGCCGCAGTACTCCATTCGTGGCCATCAGCACTGACTTCGGCATCGACATAAAAATTATCCAGCAGAACAAATTCCTCGGCAAGCGCATGGTGATTCGGGGTGACATCACGGTCGAACAGGCATATCGAAGGATCGCCGTTACCCTGGGACAAATCACCGAGAACCTGGTCGTACGTACGATTTTCCTTGAGTATGTAGATCACATGTTTGATAAGTGAAACCTCACCGACACGGCGCGGTATTGCCTGGGGTTTTACATCCTGTTTCTTATCAGTCAGTTTTCTTGCCGCTTCGTTAAATCCATTGTTTTTTTCTACCTGTTTTGTATATAACGCAAGCTGACGGTTATCCGGTACAGGTATAACTGAAATAGTACCATTGAACAGGCCTGCAATATATTCGGTTTTTTCATCTTGTTTCTTGTTCGGATCAGGGCCGCCGGGATTAGGTTTGGAGGTCAGTCCCTTTGCATTTGCCACATACAGCCTGGCGCCGTCCTTACTGATTGCAAGTGCTGTTGGATACCATCCGACCGGAATCAAACCTTTAACTACACTCTCGCCGCGATTTGAAACATCAATGACCGCAACATCATTATTGGTGGCATTTGCAACAAACAGTTTTGAATCATCAGGTGACAGGACAAGAGCATTGGGTGTGCTGCCGAAAGGTGCATTCGGATAGGGATGAAGCCCGATTGTTTCGATAACTTCATTTTTTTTCGTGTCGATAACAGCCACTTCATCCGTATTTGCACAGGCAACATATAACAGAGACTCATCAGAAGAAAGCATCATTGCATTAGGATGGTCACCTACTTTGATTTCAGTCACCGGTTCTCCCGAAAGGCAATCAACAACACAGACACGACTGCCACCCCAAAGACTTACAAATAATTTATTCAAAGTTCCGGCAAGTTTCACGTCATAAGGATATGGTCCGACTTGAATTCGTTTTATTACCTGTTTATCACCCGCTGAAACCATGGAAAGACGCTCATTACGATTTTCAGCAACATACAGTACAGCGCCATCATTTGAGATAGCAATTCCTGCCGGAAATATTTTTACCGGAGCAGACGAATCTGTCAATGATATGGAAGGTTGCGGAATAACGGCTGCACTTGATATTTTCCAGACCAGAACCTGTTCATCACCACCTCCGGATGCATATAAATACTGACCGTCGGGGCTGAAACTTAAACCGAAAAAAGCCTTATCAACATCGAGTTCCGTTATCACAGTATCCTGTTCGGTATCGATCAAAGAAATGAATTGTTTGCTGAAACCATTATTGGTTACAGCCAGCGTTTTACCATCAGGTGATAACGCGATATTCAAAGGTAAATCGCCAACAGGTATATGTTTACCTGCAGGTGTCAGCATCCAGCGATTTGGGAGCCGTGTTCCTTCTTTGACAGGACCGGGTAATTCGGGTTGTTTTGAACAAGATATCCAAGATACAATGATAAAAAAACATATCATAAAACGTTTGGCGGACATGTATTATTCTCCATAACAATTTTGAAAATCGGCGATACCGGGGAAGGTTTATAAATCGGTAATTATAGTATCAATATCGTCCTGCTCTTCCTGTTCTTCAAACTCGCTCAAGCCATTCCTGATATGGTCAAAACGTTCATCCGACATGGAAGTAGCAATGGAAATGAACACATCCGAGATTACGGGACAGAATTGTGTTCCCTTATTTCTTTGTATTTCGGCAATTGCCTCCTCACGGCTCATTGCTTTACGGTAGGGCCGGTCGGTGGTCATTGCATCGAATGAGTCCGCAACTCCCATTATTCGTGCTTCAAGAGGTATATCGGTACCCGCAAGACCCTCAGGATAACCGAAACCGTCAAACCGTTCATGGTGGCTTTTCATCAAACTGATTTCAGGATCATAAGAAAGGAGAGGACCTATGATATATAATCCTACAAGCGGGTGCCGCTTAATTAAATTAATTTCATCCTGGTCGAGTTTTCCTGGTTTATCGATTATTGAGTCAGGAATACCGATTTTACCGATGTCATGCATAAGAGCCATGAGACGTATCTTTTCAACACGCTCTTCATCCAACTTGAGATTTCTTGCAATCATGGTCGAATAGGTCGCCACACGGTTTGAATGCCCTCTCGTATAGGGATCTTTTGCTTCAAGAGCAGACGCAAGGGAGAGTATAGATGACATATACGATTGCTTCATATCTTCAATAAGGCGGGCGTTTTCAAGAGATATTGCAATCTGATTGCAGAAATTCATGACATATTCGAGGTCGTTCGATGTAAAATCTTTCAGTCCTTCCGTTCTTTCAGCAGCCAAAACACCGATCACTTTATTTCGTGTGATGAGCGGAACCGCAACAAACGATTTCGGATTAAATTTCTTAAGAATAATATTCTCTTTCCTTAAAAACGAATGATCCACATCCGTAACTTTCTGTGCAACACCTGAATTTACCACCCGCGCAAGTATGTTTTGAGTCCGCTCGAGAGGAATCGTATACCCCCCCAGTTTATTAATGGCGTCGTCGGTTGCTCCTGCGGTTTTAACCGGCCTCAGACATTTTCCCTTTTCATCTATAAGCAGGATTATTGCCCGGTCAAAACGCATAATATTGGTAATCAACGAAACCACGACATCGAGTAGTTTATCGGTATCGAGAATCGATGCAGTTGCTTTTGAACAGGCATTTAGAGAGGTTAATCGCTCAATTCGTCTGTTAAGTTCAACATTGAGATTTTCGACTTCAATATATTTACGTTCCGTTAAAGCTTTTTCACGTTCGAGTTCTGCAAGTGATTCGTTTAATACCTCGCGGCGCCGTGTAAAAAAACCGAAAATGAGCGCAAAAACAGATTTTTTTGCCCATTCGATTTTAAATTCACAATACTCGTCACCATGGAACTGGCATTTGAGTTCGGTTATTTTCCCCTCCGGAAGGCCCCAGAGAGTGGGAATAGTTTCGTAAATTCCAAAATTATACTGGCATACATCCCGGGTTGAACCCAAACCCTCGAACCATTTCAAACGTAAAATCGCATGCGACCAGTCGGATTCGACTATTTCGACTTCCTTTGTCCTGTTAAATTTGGCATTGATTTCAGGTGTGCGGCGAATTGACAGGTAGGGATGTCCTATTGCCTTGATAAAAATATTTTCGAGGTAACCGAAACTTCGGTGAATTATGGATTCACGTCCAATTTCGCGGGCAATATTCGGATCACCGGAATGTACTTTGATACGATTTACTAACTCAACAAATACTTTCTGCGATATCCAGTTATGCTCGTCCAAAAGAAATTCTTCAACGTTATAAACAGTATCAAAGGAGGGATCAAGGTCCTCATACAGAGTTTTTAGGAGTTCGGGATAATGCCTTTTCACATACCCGATTATACCCCTTGTATTATAACAGCATACAAGACGATCCAACAAATATCTCCGGTTTCCCAATTACATATGATAAAGTATTGATTATAATACAAATATAAGTAATTATACAATAAAATGCAAGTATATTATGTAAAGCGCATATCATGATATACATTTTATATAATCGGCCTGATTATTTTCCTTGATTTTTTCATATTTTAACGGCATATTTCAGGTGCAGGGTCCATACTATTTTAAAAACCTTTTATGTTGTTCATAATGAGGGCTGTTCCTTGGGATTGAGTTCACGCCGTGAACCCGTCATATCTCATGATTTATTATAATGTATTTCATATGGAGATGACGGATAGCGAGAACAAAAAATCTTTAAGTAGCTATAAAGTTCCCTTAATAATACTCGTGTTTGAGAGTGTTTTTTCAATTTGGGCCCTGCTATTTTATTGTTTCAGATACCGAAGTATTTTTTATAAGCAGTCATCTTCTCTTCTCCACGATCATCAGTATAAAAAGCTGCCGTCCATTCATCATCAAGTTCCGCAAGTTTAACAGGTTTTCCTCCTTCATCGAGATGCGATTTAAACGCCGCCAGATATGCCGCTGTCTTACGTTCTATGTCTTCATACGGTTCGGGCATTTCCGATTTCCCTTTCTCAACCATCAACTGGAAATAAAGCAGCATGGGAGTCCACATCGCAATATCACGGTCATAGGGTCCTTTTTCCCACCAGAGCCATTGTTCGAAAAATCTGGCGCCCTGTGTATATACTTTTAAATGAGCATTGGTCAATCCGCCCGGAATTTCCTGTAATGCCCCGTAGTAAAGACTTCCGTCTTCTTTTGCCCTGTGTTCCACGACCACAAGGCCGTTGGGCTTTTTCCAGTCAGGCGTTATATATGCAGCGCTTACAACAGGGTCATCGATAACCTTGAGGCACATCCAGAGCCCGTGCACCCCGTGAGTTGAATAATCACTCATTGAGTTGTCTGCCGTATA
>JAFGMP010000363.1 GCA_016927495.1 Candidatus Latescibacterota bacterium
GATGATTTATTTATAACCTTCTTGCCTGAGCAACCCAAATTTATTTTATTCTAAATACCCTAATTTGGACAAGCCTGATACAGTATTATAAATTATAATTGAGAATAAATTAACCGAGCGTTTTCTATTCGATACCGTAATAACTGGGGGATACAATGAGGTGTTCAGGTAATTATGAGGCGGTATGTGACAGAAGGTCGTTTCTGGGCAGGTGTTCAACCTGTACTGCAGGTATTGCAGCTATGTCGATGTTTGGATTGCCTGCAGTTTGTAGTTCCTTTGCATCAGCTCAGCAGAATGCGGAAAAAGCAAAAATCAGACTTATTTTTGCATATCCTGATCCGGAAAAACCGAACTGGCCAAACATCGGGTATGATTTTACAGGTCGTATCAGAGAATTGACGGGAAAATTGAGCCAAGGATGCCCCAATATCGAATTTCTGCCTGTCAACGTGATGTCCGGGGAAGCACAGGAAGCAGAAAAAATTCTGCAAAGCGATAATAATGTGGACGGTTACATTGTATATCTTGTGGGATGCCTGTGGGGTAATATCCCGGAAACAATCGCAACTTCAGGAAAACCGATGATAATAGTCGATGAACTTTTTGCGGGTTCAGGTGAGTTTCTTACCAGCTATGCCGGAATGAAACGGAAGGGACATAAAATCGCTGCCGTGTCTTCGTCACGTTTTGAAGATGTGATCGAATCTGTCAAGTGTTTTGAGTGCCTGAAACACATGCAGACATCGACTGCACTGGTTGTTGGGGCAGAAGCGGATTCTGTTATTCAGCTGGTTTACGGCACAACCATGCGCAAAGTTGAATTCCGTGAAATGAACGACATTTACAGGGCAGTGGAAAAGACAGAAGCTAAAAAATGGGCAGATCGCTGGGTAAGTGAAGCGGAAAAAGTCATCGAACCACCGCTTATAGAGGTTGAGAAAGCTGCGGCAATGTATCTTGCTATGGTTAATGCAATGCAGAAGTATCACGCTAACGCTATTACGATCAATTGCCTTGGTGGAATTTACAGCGGACAGATGCCGGATGCATACCCATGTCTCGGATTTATGCAGCTTGACAATGACGGCCTTGTAGGAGCCTGTGAGGCAGATCAGCGCTCAACAGTCACTAAAATGCTTATGTCGAATCTGACCGGTTGTCCCGGATTTATTTCAGATCCTGTTATCGATACCTCAAAAAATCAAATTATTTATGCACATTGTGTGGCGCCCACCAAAGTTTATGGCCCGGACGGACCTTCAAATCCATATCACATTCGTGACCATTCGGAAGACCGTAAAGGAGCATGCAACCGTTCCCTTATGCCGATAGGAGAACAAACAACGACGCTCTTGTTCGATCATCACAAGAAGCAGGTAATTATTCATCAGGGTATAACCGCAGAAAATGTTGATGACGACAAAGCATGCCGCACAAAACTCGCAGTAGAGGTACAGGGGGATATATACAAACTGATGACATACTGGGACGAATGGGGTTGGCACCGTGTCACATTCTATGGCGACCACAAACGTAAGGTTTCCACTATTACCGCATTACTTGGTTTTGATGTTATCGAAGAGGCTTAAACCTTATTTTACGGTATGAGGAATTATAAAAAATTTTTCTTGACAAAAAGTAAGTATAGATTATATTGATTAATATGTTTAATATGTGCGTTTTGAGAGCGTCGTATGCCACGGATTAAAATAAATGATCTACCCGGCGACAAAACGATAAGTCCGGATGGATTAAAAAGGATAAGAGGCGGATCGATTCTACCGTACACACCGGAAATCGGTTTGACAGTAACCAATCCGGTTATATTCGATCCTGAAAAGGTAATTATCCAAAAAACTGTCGATTGGAAAGAACACAAAGCAGATTATGAAACTAAATAATAATCAGTAATATTTTTTCTGTTATTGTTCAATTTCATTGGTTGATAAATTATCTTAAAAAAATCTTTAAACAGGGGAGAATATTATGGCACGGATTAAAATTACGGATATTCCGAAAGATCAAAAAATCAGTAAGGATGAGTTGAAACGAATCAGGGGCGGTGCTGTTGATATGTTTTTAACAACACGTTACAATCTGCCTTTTTTAAAAGTTACATCGCCAACGTTACTAAACAGCGGTTTAAATGCCTTTCCCAAGGTGGAGTCGACGCCAACTGAAATTAAATGGTAATAATTTAAAAATTTCAATACCCCCATGATAAAACCATATTTACAAAAAAACCGGGTTTTGTTGTTAACCCGGTTTTTTTGTGAAGCGGTAAACTCCTCATAATATATTAAAGTAAATTTTAAACTCCATTTTTTTGATAATTAAGATATTATTTATCAATGCCTTATGACTGTAAAATAGTTCTAAAATATCCCTCTTGACGTCAAAAAATATCAATTTTCAATAGTATAAGTTTTTCCAATTTTTTTTTATTCCTTGATTAAAGTAATGAAAAAAGTTATAATATATCTATGAGGTGAGGTATAACCAGATGCTTCATATTGAATTATTCAAACAGCATAAATAATGATTCGAGAGCGAGGATACGTGTCTAAATTAGCTAAAAAACCATATACGAGGGAAGACCAGTCGCTTGAAACTTATCTTCAGGAGATAGGGGATGTCGATCTTATTACAAAAGATGAGGAAGTCGAACTTGCGCGTCAGATTAAACAGGGTTCTCAGGCCGCTCTTGAAAAATTGACCAAAGCAAATCTCCGTTTTGTAGTAAGCGTTGCAAAACAATACCAGAATCAGGGTTTGACGCTCGGTGATCTTATTAACGAGGGAAATCTCGGATTGATCAAAGCAGCGCAGCGGTTTGATGAAACAAAAGGATTTAAGTTCATATCTTATGCGGTCTGGTGGATACGACAGGCTATTTTACAGGCGCTTGCCGAACAGTCCCGTATTGTTCGTCTACCCCTTAACAGAGTCGGAGCGCTGCATAAAATCGGCAAAAAGTCACGTGGGCTCGAACAGGAATTCGGCCGTACCCCGTCCGCCGATGAAATTGCCGATGAACTCGATATGAGTTCCATCGAGGTAATGGACACGCTGAAAATATCATCGAGGCATCTTTCTTTGGATGCGCCGTTCAGTGACGGAGAAAATAACCGGCTGCTCGATGTGCTCGAGGACAAATACCAGGCGCCACCCGACAGGAAGCTCATGAAAAACTCCCTGAAAGAGGAGATCGAAAAGGCTCTGTCCACTCTGACCGAACGTGAGGCCAAAATCATCAGCCTGTATTTTGGCATTAACCGTGAACATTCCCTGACACTGGAAGAGATCGGCCTGAAGTTCAAACTAACCCGTGAGCGTGTCCGTCAGATTAAGGAAAAAGCGATCAAACGCCTCAGACACCCGCTGCGCTCCAAACCGCTGAAAACATATCTTTCATCATAGATTTTACTTTATAAATCATAAAGAAAATGACTCATGCAGGAATGTGTGAGTCATTTTTACTGGAGCCAACGGCTGGAATCGAACCAGTGACCTGCTCATTACGAGTGAGCTGCTCTACCGACTGAGCTACGTTGGCTCCCGGGCAAA